>NZ_JBSFJV010000056.1:0-55768 GCF_053598235.1 Kitasatospora sp. NPDC001159 | reverse complement strand
TCCCCACCCCCATGATGGGGTATTAGTTAGGTGCAGCGGTGAGTACCGGTACTCAGGCGACGGCCCGGCCGGGCGCTGGACGATAGCGGCCGTGTGACTGCCGCCGGCTGCCGAGTCAACGGGCCGCTGCGGACCGTATAGGTCCATGAGGCACGAGGGAAGGCGAGTGCGGTGATCGTCTTTGAGTCGCCGGAGTTCCACGTCGGCGACCGGGTGCGGGTGTACCGCGGCTCCTCCTGCGGCACGGTCGAGAGCGCGGTGGTCGTGGACGCCCCGGCGGACCGCAGCTTCCGGCTGGAGTTCGCCGACGGCCACCGCAGCCATCTCCGTCGCGGCCGGGTCGAGCTCCACGCCCCGCTCCAGGACACCGCGTTGACCCGGGCCCCGTTCTCCACGCCCTCCGCCAGACCGAACAGCCGTCGGTAGGAGACGAGGGTGCCGCCGTCCGGCAGCAGCGCCATCGGGTTCGCGGCCGCGTCCGGGTCGGTCTTGAAGCTGCTTGCCAACTGCAGCAGGAACGGCGGCAGGTAGAGCAGCGCGAAGCCGAGCAGCGAGGTGTACCCGAGGACGCGCAGCGGCCGGGGGAAGCCGCCGAGGACGGGCTTGTCCGCTACGAGTCGCTGCGGACCAGCGGGCTGACGGTGGCCGGCCTGCCGATCGGGGTGGAGACCGACCACACCGGCGCGATCCACCTGCGGGCCCCGCAGGGCTTCACCGTCACCATGGTCCGCTGATGCGCGGTCATCGTTGAACGCCCCTGGACCCCGGCACGTTTGGGTGGTTCGAATGCTGACTTGGCCCCGTCGGGTTTTGGCCCGGCGGGGCGTGGTCGTCCCCGCACACGGTGGTGTTCGAAGTGTCATCACCACCTGCTAACCTCAGCCGGTTTCCCGCTGCAGAGAGTCGGCGGACAAGACGGGGTAAGAGGTAGAGAAGACATGGCATTCCTCCGGGCCAAGCAGAAGGCCCAGGTCATCGAGAAGCTCGCGCAGGTGGCGCCTCCCGGGGAGACCTTCATCGCCTGCGTGCACGCGGAGAGCGGGCCCAGCCCGTGGCTTGCCGCGGCGTTGGGTGAGATCCCGTTCGTCGGCCTGATCATCGTGCTGACCCGCAGGTACTACTTCCTGACGCTCACCAACAGCCACGTGGTGATCAACACGGCGAGCCGGTGGACCAACCGCCCGGGCGAGGTGGTCGCGGCCTTCCCGCGGCACGCTTTCCCGGTCAGCCGGGTCAAGCGGGCCAGCATCTGGAGCTCGATGTACGTTCAGATGCCGGGTGACGCCAAGCCGAGGCGCCTGAACATCCACCGCATCTGGCGGGCCGAGATGGACCAGCTGAGCGCGGCCTTCCCGCCCGGGTCGATCGACCCGAGCTCGCAGCCGTTCGACACGCCGCAGGGCCAGGGCTACCCGATGCCGGGCCAGCCCATGCCGGGCCAGCCGGTGATCCCGCAGCAGCAGGGGTACGCGGCGCCGCAGCCGCCGGCCAGCCCGTACCCGGCGCCGCAGGGCCAGCCCTACCCGCAGCAGCAGCCCTACCCGCAGCCGCCGGCCAACCCGTACCCGGCGCCGCAGGGCTACCCGGCCCCGCAGGGGCAGCCGTACCCGCCGCAGCCGGGCGGCCAGGTGCCGCCGCAGGGCCAGCCCTACCCGCCGCAGGGCCAGCCGTACCCGCCGCAGGTCCCGAACGTGCCCTACCCGGGCCAGCAGGGCTACCCGGGCCAGCGCTGACCCAGGCCTGAGCCGGACACGTCGCGGCCCCGCCCCCTCCCGGGGGGCCGGGGCCGCGACGTTCTCCGGCAGCCACCGGGCTCGACGCGCCGGGAGGAGCGGACTCTGCCAGGCTGAAAGGGCAGCTACCTCGATCGAGGAGGCGCGCACCGATGTCAGCGCAGAACCCGGGACTGTCCGGACGACGGGCCCGCGCCGCCGCGCTCCGGGCCGCGGAGGTCCGTCGCGCGCGGCGCCGGCGGTGGCTGGTGGGCGGAGTGATCGGCCTGGTGCTGGCCGTCGTGGTCGGCGGGATCGCCGTCGTGATCGCGACGAACCAGGGCTCGTCCCCGCCCTCCGGTGTCCCCTCGCACCCGCGTACCACCGCCGAGGGCCGGACCACCCCGCCGCCCTGGGACGCGCCCGCCGACGTCACGGCGGCCGTGAAGGCGGCCGGCCTGCCGATGCTCGGCGCGGAGGGCACGGCCCTGCACATCCACGCGCACCTCGACGTGTACGCCGACGGACAACCCGTGGCGGTGCCCGCGCTGATCGGCATCGACGAGAGCGCGCAGCGGATCAGTCCGCTGCACACCCACGACACCACCGGCGTGATCCACGTCGAGTCGCCGGTCAACGCCGACTTCAGCCTCGGCCAGTTCCTGACCGAATGGCAGGTCTCTGCCTCCGCCGACCACCTCGGCGGGCTGCACACCGACGCCACCCACGCGCTGACCGCGTACGTCGACGGCAAGCCGGTGGGCGGCGACCCGGCGGCGATCCTGCTGCACGCCCACGACGAGATCGCCCTGGTGTACGGCACGGCGGCCGAGAACGCCACCGTCACCGTGCCGAGCGGCTACAACTGGCCGAGCGGACTGTAGGGCGTGTCTTGCGGGTCCTTGCCGGATCCGACCAAACCCATGGCCCGGGCCCGGCTCTGCTATGACCATCTGGCCGGATCCCTCGCCCTGGCGGTCACCGACGCGCTGGTCGGGCGCGGCCTGCTGGACTGGGGCCCCGACCCGGGCCTGACCGCCGCCGGCCGCGCCTGGCTGACCGAGCTCGGCATCACGCTGCCGAGCGGCTCGCGCCGCCCGCCGGTGCGCGCCTGCCTGGACTGGACCGAGCGCCGCCCGCACCTCGGCGGCGCGGTGGGCGCCGCGCTGTGCGACCACGCCCTGACCGCTGGCTGGCTCACCCGGATCGGCACCGGTCGCGCCCTCGCCGTGACCCCGGCCGGCCAGCGGGCCTGGCAGGACCTCCTGGGCCTGCCGCCCGCCGACCTGTGAAACCGCCCGGACTCCCGTAGCTCAGGCCAGCTCGCGCATCCGGCGGACCAGGCTCGCCAGCAGGATCGCGGGGCTGGCCAGGCTGCTCAGCGCGAACAGCAGCAGGGCCGTGCGCGGTCCGCATACAGCGGCCGCGGCGCCGGCGGCGAGGGCGCCGACCGGGATCGCGCCCCAGGAGACGAAGCGGACCGTGGCCATCACCCGGGACAGCAGCTCCGGCGGGGTCTGGGTCTGCCGGTGGGTGCGGGTCACGATGCTGAAGACCACGACCCCGGCCGCGAACCCGGCGTTGCCGACGGCGAAGACCAGAGCCCCCCAGCCCGATCCGGCCACCGGGAGCAGCAGCGCGAAGGCGGTGGCGACCACCGCGGCCCAGCAGACCGCGCGGGCACCGCCGATCCTGGCCACCAGCCGGGGCGTGACGGCGGCGCCGAGCAGGCTGCCGAGGCCGCCGGTGGCCATCAGGGCGCCGACCGCGGCGGCCGGCGCGTCCAGGGTGCGGACCAGGAACACCGGGGTGAGTGCCATCAGCCCGCCACAGACGAAGTTCACCGCGGTGGCGCCGGCCACACAGGGCCTGATCACCGGGTGTCGGGTGACGAACTGCCAGCCCTCGCGGATCTGCTCACGCATCCCGGCGCCGCCCGCCGGTCCGGCAGCCGGCTGTTCGATGCGCGGCAGGCTGCCCAGCAGCGCCGCCGAGGCCAGGTAGCTGACCGAGTCGAGCAGCATCGAGGCCGCGCCGCCGACCAGCTGCACCAGCACACCGCCCAGCGAGGGCCCGGCCAGGTCGGTGGCGGCGATGCTGCCGGAGACCAGGCTGTTCCGGGAGGTCAGCTGCTCCTTGGGGACGACCGTGGGCAGGAAGGTGGAGTTGCCGACGTCGAAGACCACGCTCGCGAAGCCGACCAGCAGCGCCACCACCACAAGCTGCGGCAGCCCCAGCACCCCGAGGGCGGCGGCCACCGGCACCGAGGCCACCGCGACGCCGCGGACCAGGTCCATCGCGACCTGGGTGCCGCGCAGCGGCAGCCGCCGGACCAGCACGCCGGCCGGCAGTCCGATCAGCAGCCAGGCGACGTAGGAGGCACCCGTGATCAGGCCGACCTCGAACGCCGACGCGTGCAGGGTGACCACGGCGATCAGCGGCAGGGCCACCGTCGTCACCTGGTCCCCGAGCCGGCTGACCGTCGAGGCGGTCCAGTAGCGCCAGAACGCCCCCGCCCGGCCGTCGCGCCGCCCGCCGGGCCGTGCCGCGTCCACCGTTCTCGCCGTGTCCACCGTTTCAGCCGTCACGTCCACCCCTTCGCCGCCACCGATTCACCCCGACTAAGTTCCTTTTAGAAACTCACTATAATCAATGTTCATGCGGCACACCGAAGCGGCTGACCCCGACTGCGCGATTTCACAGGCCCTGAGCGTGGTCGGGGACACCTGGACCCTGCTCCTGATCAGGGACGTCGCCGGCGGCACGCACCAGTTCGACGCGCTGCAGAACGGGCTGGGCATCAGTCGGAAGGTGCTCACCGAGCGCCTCAAGGCGCTGGTCGCCGACGGTGTGCTGGAGAAGCGGCTCTACCACCCGCACCCGCCACGCTACGAGTACCACCTGACCGAAACCGGGCGCGGCCTGCTGCCGGTGCTGGTCGCCCTGCAGGACTGGGGCGGGCGGCACATCCTGGGCGACGGCTCGCTCACCGGCACCAGCACTGCTGACTCGGCCGAGGCCCGCCGGGTCATGGCGCTGACGGGCCACCAGCTGCCCGCCCTGGAGCTCGCGGCCGCCTCCGGCGGCCTGGTCGACCCGGTCGCCGCGGACCGTACCTGGACAGTGCTGTACTGCTTCCCGGGCGCCTTCGCACCGGGTGTCATGGGCCACCCGCCCGGCTGGGGCGAGATTCCGGGCGCGGCCGGCTGCACCCTGGAGTCCTGCACCTACCGAGACCGGATGCACGAGTTCGCCGCCCGCGACGCCGCCGTCTACGGCGTCAGCACCCAACGCCCGGATCAGCTGGCGGCGTTCGCCGAGCACGCGCGGATCCCGTTCCCGCTGCTGTCGGACGCCGGGCTGGAGCTGGCGGCCTCGCTGCGGCTGCCCACCTTCCGCGCCGCCGGCGTCGACCGGCTCAAGCGGCTCACCCTGGTCCTCGACTCGACCCGCACCGTGCGGGGCATGCTCTACCCCGTCACCGACCCGGCGGGCTCGGTCGAGGACGCCCTCGCCCTGCTCGACGGCCTGGCGGCGACATGACGGCGGGTGCGTCCCCGGCCCGGTCGGTGACGCACCCGATCACCACAGTTCTGGTCAGGTCGGCTCAGCGCATCCTCACTGCCGCGCCGCGATGACGACGAACGTGACGGCGATGAAGATGACGGCGAGCAGCGCGCCGGCCACCTGGGGCGTGATCCAGTCCCGGGCCTGCTTGCCCGGCCTGACCCGCCTGGCGGCATCGGGCGTGCTCAACTCCCACCAGCTGAGCACCCGTTGGAAGTTCGCCTCGAACTCCTCGATCGGGTACAGCGTGCTGGTCTGCAGGCCCGGCAGCGAGCGGCGGCGTCCGTTCAGCAGGAAGATCCGCGCCGCGTAGGAGCGGGTGCCGTTGCCCTTGGTCTCCCGCACGTCGATCCACCGGACCTCCGACCACGGGTAGGTGCGGCCGCTCCCGATGCCCCAGCAGATGGTGACGCCGTCGGCCCCGACCCTGCTCCAGGACCGCCAGGCCACCAGGAAGGCCGGGATGACCAGCACGAGGGTTCCGCCGACCATCCAGAACATCGCCGCCACGCCGAGCTTCAGGACGCCGACGGCCACCTGGGCGGCGAACACGAGGAGCAGCACCGAGAAATGCGACCATGAGGGCCGGAACAGGTCCTTCCCCCGGAACACCAGTTCGTTCACGGCGGCACATTAGCCCCACGCGCCGGTCCTGAACAGGCAGTTCTACACGTAAAGGGTTCGTCAACGGCCGTCTCCGTTACTTGCGGCCCTTCCGGCCGCCCCGCCCGCCCTTCCCCTGCAGGGTGCGGTGCGCGGCGCCGAAGGTGAGCGCGGCCCACAGGACGGCGACGGCGCCCGTGACGTAGACACCGGCGCCGCGGAAGGAGAGGTCCTCGTCCCGGGTGGCCGGCGGGGCCCAGCCGTCCGGGTCGACCAGGACGGTCGCGGTGGTGCCGACGGAGCCGCCCGAGCAGCCGATGCCCCCGATCGTGCCGTGCGGCAGGGGCTGGTTGTCCTCACGCCGGATGCCGCAGGTCCAGCTCACCTTGCCCATCTTGTCCTTGCCGCTGTGGGCCGAGGTGATGACCACCCTGGTCTCCACTCCGCGATGGGCGATCAGCTGCGCGCGGATGGCGGCCGTGGGGATCACCAGGAGCAGCACGCCCAGCAGGACTGCCGGCCAGACCACCCATCCGGTGCTCCGGATCAGCATCAGTCCCACGACGGACGCCATCAGGACCAGGATGGCGAGGACCGTGCAGGCGACCTGGTAGTCAGGGTCGGTGGCGAGCCCGAGCAGCCCGATGATCAGTAGTGGTGCGAGCACCCCGACCAGGACCGCCGTCCGACGCACCGTGCGCGGCGCGAGTGGAGCGTCCTTGCGCGGGCGCTTGCGGACGGGCTTGGCCGGCCGGGCCACACCCGAGGCGAGTGGTCTCTTCTTCTTCTTGCCGCTCTTCTGATTGGCGGTGTGGCTCTTCGCCATCGTGCCCCCGTTCGGTGGTGCCTGTTCGTGCTCGCGTCAGTGTGACGGCAGCCTCGGACAGCCGGAAGGCCGGGGTACGGCCTGCGGGACGGCGGACCGACGCCCGATCAGTTCCGCCCCAGCGCCGCCTGCTCCAGGTCGAGGTCGCGCTGGAGTACCCGCAGCGTGGTGTCGCTGATCCGGTGCTCCTCGTAGAGGCGGTGCAGCCGGGTGTTCTGCACGGCGATGACCTCGTGCCGCAGTTGGCGGTAGGCGTCGTCGGCGGTGGTGCCGTCGGGCGCCTCGGGGGTGCGGTCGAGTCGGGCGGTCAGGGCGCGGCGGACGCGGTCGACGGCGGTGTCCGGGACGGCCTCCAACTCGGCCAGGCCCTCGACGTGGTCGAGGGCGGTGCGGTTGAGTTCGTCGCGGGCGTCGTCCTCCTCGCGCGCGGTGTGCTCGGGTTCGAGGGCGAGCCCGGAAAGGTTGACCACGGCGGCGAGGGTCAGGCCCTGGACGACCAGGGTGAGCACGACGTTCGAGACGGTGAGCACCAGCACCAGCGGCCGTCCGGCGAGCCCGGCGCCGCCCTCGGTGAACAGCGGGATGGACAGCGCGGCGGCCAGCGGCATGACGCCCCGGGTACCGGCCCAGGTGACCACCCCGGCCACCCGCCAGGAGAGCCGCCCTCGGTTGGGCTTGACGGCCCGGGTGAGCGGCAGGGTCCAGAGCACCCGGACGGCGATCAGCACCGCGGCGATCGCTACCGACTGCAGCGGCCACCAGCCGGTGCCGGCCGGCAGGTCCCGGACCAGGGTGGGCAGTTCCAGACCGACGATGGAGAAGACGACGCTCTCCAGCAGGAACACCACCACCGCGTACACGGCGTGCACCTGCAGCCGGATGTGCGCGTCGGTGAGCCGGTGGGTGGAGCGGCCGAGCAGCACCCCGGCGACCACCACCGAGGTGACGCCCGAGGTGTGCGCGGACTCCGCCAGCACGTAGGCCGCGTACGGGGTGACCAGCGCTATCACCGTCTCCAGCACCGGGTCGGTGGTGCGGCGGCGCAGCAGCCAGACCAGCCCGGCGACGGCCGCGCCGACCACGCTGCCGCCCCCGCCGAGCAGCACCAGTTCGCCGCCCGCGGCGGGCAGGTCGACCGTCCCGCCGACCGCCACCGCGACGCCGACTGCGACCTTGAAGAGCACCAGGGAGGTGGCGTCGTTGAAGAGGCTCTCCGCCTGCACCAGCACCTGGACCCGCCCGGGCAGGGCGAGCCGGCGGCCGAGCGCGGTGACCGCCACCGGGTCGGTGCTGGAGAGCACGGCGCCGAGCACGAAGGCCATCGCGGGCGGCAGCCCGGCGACGGCGACGGCCGCGAAGCCGACGGCGGCGGCGGACGCGAAGACCAGGCCGAAGGAGAGGATGGTGACCGGCCGCCAGACCGTCCGCAGGTCGCGCAGCGACAGCTCCTCGGCAGAGGAGTAGAGCAGCGGGGGCAGCACCACCATGCCGATGACCTGCGGCGGTACGTGCAGCGCGGGCACCCCGGGGATCAGCGCGACGCCGAGCCCGGCCAGCACCAGCAACGAGGGCGCGGGCACCCGCCATCGCCGGGCGAAGGTGGCCACACTGGTGGCGAGGACGACCAGGACGAGAACGATCCCCACGGCGTGCATCTGCAGAAACGACCCATCGTAACCTTCGGGGTCGCCGAAGCCCGATCGCCGCAGTCGTCCCCCGAGCCGACCAGACTTCCCGGCACACCGAGCGTCATCTTATCGGCATTTTTGCGCCATCGACCTCTCCGATCGCTACCTGCTCGCCGTGCACTGAGCCTCGGAGGCGTACGGCGCGGCCGGTGTGGGGCGCATCACAGCCCCCGGGGCGGTTCGGCCTCATACGATCGTGATCGCGGACGCCGGAGTCCTGCGGCGCCCGCCCGGCACCCCGCGATCCGGCCCGAGGAGAAGCGCACCTTGACCACCCCCACCGCCGCGCCCGACAGCTACTACCACCGCACCGGCGAGCAACGCTACAAGCCGACCGCCCACGCGCAGGGGGCCTGGCACCCCGACGAGCAGCACTTCAGCCCGGTCGGCGGCCTGATCGCCCACGCGATCGACCGCTACCGGGCCGACCGCCCCGCCGACGGGCTGGCGCTGGCCCGGATCAGCTACGACATACTCGGCCTGATCGCCCTCGACGAGTGCGAGATCACGGTGGAGACCGTCCGGCCGGGTCGCACCATCGAGCTGGTCGAGGCGGTGGCGACGATCGGCGGCCGCGCGGTGGTCCGGGCCCGGGCCTGGTACCTGGCCGAGCTGGACACCACCGCCGTCTCCGGGACCCACGACGAACGGCTGCCCGCGCCGGAGGAGTTCGACCCCTGGGCGATGAGCGGGTGGTGGGGCGGGGGCTACATCGCCTCGATCGACGTCCGCCGCCGCTCCACGGCTCCCGGCCGCGCGGCCGCCTGGATCTCCACCCCGCTGGAGCTGGTCGCGGGGGAGTCCAGCAGCCCGCACGCCTCCTTCATCGCCCTGGTGGACACCGCCAACGGCATCGCCGTCCGGCAGGACCCCACCGAGTGGATGTTCCCCAACACCGATCTGACGATCCACTTCCACCGCCGCCCCGGGGGCCGCTGGACCGGCCTGGACACCAGCGTCACCTTCGGCCCGGCCGGGCACGGCGTCACCAGCACCGTGCTGCACGACGTCCACGGCCCGGTCGGCCGGGCCGAGCAGATCCTCACCGTTCGTCCGCTGAGCGGCAGTTAGGGCACCGCGCTCGCCACCGAGCAACTCGGTCCCTGACCCGCTGACAGCCCGGCGGCGCCACCCCTCCCACGGGGCGGCGCCGTCGAGGTGTGCACTCAGCCGGGCAGCGAGTCCATGAAGGAGCTGACCGAGAAGACCGCCTTGCCGGCCCCGGCCGGGCCGTAGCCGGGCGGGGAGGAGAGGCCGAACTCCTCCAGGGTGGCCCGGTAGGTCTGCAGCAGCCGGATGTGGTACTCCAGCGGCGCGCCCTGCGGATTGGCCTTGCCGAGCGGGGTGGTGGGCTCGGGGCACCAAGTGGTGAAGCGCGGGACGACGCCGTGCGACATGAAGAATCGCAGGCCCTCGCGGGTGGAGGCGATCGCCTCGTCGACCGTGGTGAAGCCGAACGGCTCGGCCATCTCCACGCCCGCCACGAAGTTGGGGATCACGTTCTCCGCGCCGAACACCTCGGTGGAGTCGAGGATACGGCGGTGCCACTCGTCCCGGCCGACGTAGCGCTCCTTGCCGGGGCAGTAGAGCTCGAACAGTCGCTTGTCCCACACCTCGAAGTTGGGGTGGTAGATCCGCACGCCGTAGTCGTGGAAGCGCTGCACGTCGTCGCGCGGCAGCGCCTGCGCGACCACCTTGCCGATCCAGCGGCCGGGGAAGCGTTCCTCGATGGCCTTGGCGTACTGCCCGTAGAAGTCGGCCTCGTCCCGGCCGCCGACCTGCGAGGTGATCGCGCCGCCGGTGAGGGTGTACGCCTGGGAGGCGCGGGCGGTGTCGTACCTGTCGATCAGCTCCAGCGCCTCCAGCACCTCCTCGACCGGCTTGACCCCGGTGTACGGGCGGCCGGCGGCCTTGTGCTGGCGCCAGTTGTGGTTGATGTCGCAGTACTGGCACTCCTCCTTGGCACCGAAGTACTGGCAGACCCGGAACACCGTGAGGTAGATCAGGTAGCCCCACTGGATGGTCGGCGCGACCTCCATCACCGACTTCCCGTTCGCCAGGGCGTGCCGGTAGTAGTCCGGCATCGGCGGCAGGCCGACGTCGGCGATCCGCGTGCCGTCCAGGTAGAGGCCGAGCGTGCCGTCCTCACCCGCGCCGACCCGGTACGGCGAGTCCGGGTTGACCCGCACCGACACCACCGTGCGGCGCAGCCCGTACGGCCCGCCGGTCAGCACCACCTCCTCCGGCGGCCGGTTGAGCGCGGCCGCGCCCAACTCGGGCAGCGTGCGGTGGTCGAAGGAGAAGATGAAGTACGACTTCGGCTTGACCTCGCCGCCCCCGTCGGCCCCGGAGCTGCCGCTGAGGGCCGACTCGTCGAAGGCCATGCCGCCGCGCAAAAGGTCCTCCTTGATCACCGCCTCCCGGGGCACGTCGGGGAAGCGCTCCATGAGGTCCTCGACGAGTTCGGTGCGGCTGCGGGCCTGGCTCTCCATGCGCTGCTCTTCCTTCCTGGCCCCGTGTCCTCCACGGCGCCCAGCTCATTGTTCTCCCTCTTACGCGCGTAGCCGTGACCGGCCGCACCGAGGAGGATTAACTCGTCCGCCCGGCGGCCGGAGTCGGCCGCCGGGCCGGGCCGGATCAGCCGGTGGGGCCGGACCTGGTCCACGAATCGTCGGGGGCGACGGGTCCAGGACACGGGTGAACGCAGTCGGTTGACGCGGGATGAGGGCGGTCAGCGAAGACCCGTTCGGCCGGGAAGGCCAAGGCGCGGGGCGTTTCGATGCATGACAAGGCCGCGTCCACACGCCGTCGGCATGAACGTTCACCTTATCGGGTGTAGAAGATCGTCCGTTGTGATCCGGAACGCGCCTTCGCGCCTACGGTTGGGGATCGAGCGAGGCGGGCCCGCGGCGTGGAGTTCCCCTTCGCGGCAGACAAGATGACGTCCCGTCACATTCTGCGATCCTTTCTCAGAGGAGGCTCGATGCCCCTGCGCACCAGATCGGACTCACCATCCGCGGACCCCCTCGTTCCGGTGGTGGGCGCATGAATGCCACCGCGATCGAGCGGATCCTGCGCGGCCCCAGCGGACTGGGCACCTCCGGGCTGCAGTTGAGGCCGCAGGTCCGGGCTGCGGAGGCTCCGGTCGTGACGGCCGCGGCGGTTGCTGTCCCCGAGACCGCCCGGCCCGAGGCGAAGGCCCCCGAGGTCCAGGTGCCGCTCGTGTCCGGGCCGCCCAGCCTGGCGCCGGCCGCCGAGGCGCCGAGTGGCGGCAAGCCCAAGCTGGGCGACCCCGTCCCCGGCCTCTACCACCACCCGATCGCCGAGCCCGACCGCGCCCGGGTGGAGGCGCTCAGCCTGGAGATCAAGGCCTGGGCGATCGACGAGGTCGAGCTCTACCCGCCGGAGTGGGAGAAGGACTTCGACGGGTTCTCCACCGGTCGCTACATGGTGGCCTGCCACCCGGACGCGCCGAGCATCGACCACCTGATGCTCGCGGCCCGCCTGATGGTCGCCGAGAACGCGGTGGACGACTGCTACTGCGAGGACCTCGGCGGCTCGCCGATCGGCCTGGGCAGCCGCCTGCTGCTGGCGCACACCGCGCTCGACCCACTGCACACCACGCCGGAGTACCACCCGGCCTGGGAGGCCTCGCTCTCCGAGGACGCGCCCCGGCGCTCGTACCGCTCGGCGATGGACTACTTCGTCAGTGCCTCCACGCCCTCCCAGGCGGACCGCTTCCGGCACGACATGGCGCGGCTGCACATGGGATACCTGGCCGAGGCGGCCTGGTCGGAGACCGACCACGTACCGGAGGTGTGGGAGTACCTGGCCATGCGCCAGTTCAACAACTTCCGCCCCTGCCCGACCATCACCGACACCGTCGGCGGCTACGAGCTGCCCGTCGAGCTGCACGCGCTGCCCGCCACGCAACGGGTGATCGCGCTGGCCGGCAACGCCACCACCATCGTCAACGACCTGTACTCGTACACCAAGGAGCTTTCCAGCCCCGGGATGCACCTGAACCTGCCCGTGGTGATCTCCGAGCGCGAGGGCGTCTCGCGCCAGGAGGGCTACCTGAAGGCGATCGAGGTCCACAACGAGCTGATGCACGCCTTCGAGGCCGAGGCGGCCGCGCTGGCCGTCGCCTGCCCGGTGCCGACTCTCGTACGTTTCCTGCGCGGTGTCGCCGCGTGGCTCGACGGCAACCACTACTGGCACCAGACCAACACTCACCGCTACACGTTGCCCGATTTCTGGTAGCCACCGTTTCCGGCAGTCCCCGTTTTCGGTAACCACCCGTAAGAACAATGGAGTTGACCCATGCCCCTGACCGGCGACATCACCACCCCCAGCGGCGCCATCCCCGGCCCGGCGAATCCCTACCAGGGCGACATCGCGCGCTACTGGGACCACGAGGCCCGCCCGGTCAACCTGCGCCTGGGCGACGTCGACGGCCTGTACCACCACCACTACGGCATCGGCGAGATCGACCGGGCGGCGATCGGCGACCCGGCCGACAGCGAGCGCGAGAAGAAGGTTATCGCCGAGCTGCACCGCCTGGAGTCCGCCCAGGCCGACGTGCTGCTCGACCACCTCGGCGACATCAGGGCCGACTCGACCCTGGTCGACGCCGGCTGCGGCCGCGGGGGCTCGATGGTGATGGCCCACCAGCGCTTCGGCTGCCGGGTCGAGGGCCTGACCCTCTCCACCCAGCAGGCCGAATTCGGCAACAAGCGCGCCGCCGAGCTGGGCATGGGCGAGTTCGTCCGCTCGCGGGTCGCCAACATGCTCGACATGCCCCTCGAGAGCGGCTCGGCGGCCGGTTCCTGGAACAACGAGTCCAGCATGTACGTCGACCTGCACGACCTGTTCGCCGAGCACTCCCGGGTGCTGTCGGTCGGCGGCCGCTACGTGACCATCACCGGCTGCTGGAACCCGAAGTACGGCCAGCCGTCGAAGTGGGTCTCGCAGATCAACGCGCACTTCGAGTGCAACATCCACTCCCGCCGGGAGTACCTGCGGGCCATGGCCGACAACCGCCTGGTGCCGCAGGCCGTCATCGACCTGACCCCGGACACCCTGCCCTACTGGGAGCTGCGGAACACCACCTCGCTGGTCACCGGCATCGAGGAGGCGTTCATCGAGTCCTACAAGGACGGCTCCTTCCAGTACGTGCTGATCGCCGCCGACCGGGTCTGATCCGGTCCGGAGCGGGCGAGGGGCCTCCCCGAGGGTGCGGGGAGGCCACCCGTTTCCCGTCAGTCCTGCCGATCAGTCCTGCCGGCGGGTGAAGGTGAGGTGGGTGACGCCGCTCGGGCTGCTCACCGCCTCGCTGTCGAAGCGCTGGTCCAGCCCTTCGAGACCGGCCCAGAGCGATTCGCCCCGGCCGAGCACGATCGGCACCACGACCACGTGCAGGTGGTCGATCAGGTCTGCCTCCAGGAAGGCCCGCACGGTGCTCGGGCCGCCGCCGATCCGCACGTCCCGGCCGTCGGCCGCCTCCCGCGCCTGCCGCAGCGCCTCCTCGGGGGTGGCGTCGATGAAGTGGAAGGTCGTGCCGCCCTCCATCTCCAGGCTGGGGCGCGGGTGGTGGGTGAGCACGAACACCGGGGTGTGGAACGGCGGGTTCGGGCCCCACCAGCCCCGCCAGTCCTCGTCCTGCCAGGGGCCGCGCTGCGGGCCGAACTTGTTGCGGCCCATGATCTCCGCTCCGATGCCGTCGCCCCAGGCGTTGGCCATCGCGTCGTCGACGCCGGTGTCCCCGCCCTCCAGGCCGTGTATCCGCCGGAAGGTGCGGGTGCGGAAGAACCAGCCGTGCAGCCGGTCGGCGGCATGGCCGAAGGGCTGGTCGAGGCTCTGGCCCTCGCCGGTGCCGTAGCCGTCGAGGGAGATCGAGAAGTTGTGGACCCGGACCAGGGACATGGGGCTGCCTCCGCTGCTCGGCGCTCGTCAGTGCGCTGCTCGCGGGCCACGCTAGCGCGCAGGTCCGACGCCATGACGCTCCGTCATCATCGGGGCGTGGCGCGGCGGGTGTGGAGGGCCGAGGTCGAGGCGGAGGTGGTGAAGCCGTCACGCTATTGTCGTGCCTTCTTCACGAGGAGCACGCCCCGGCGGGCGATGCTTCCTCCGGCGGCCCGCCACGGGCGGCCGACACAACCGACCCGGGGGGAACGATTCCGATGACCGTACGCCGTACCCTGGCCGGCCTCCTGGCGGCCGGCCTGCTCGCCGCCGCCTCGGCCGTGCTCCCGACCGGCGCGGCGGGCGCCGCCGAGTCCGGCACGGGCGACCTGCCGTTCGGCTCGGCCACCACCGCCGGCCTCCACAACACCTACGACCCGGCTGCCTACCCGTACCTCGCCCAGGGGCTTGACACCGGCACCGGGATGATCGAGCTGGACCTCTGGACCGACGTCATCACCCAGGAGTGGAAGGTCAGCCACTCCAACCCGCTCGGCAACTCCAACAACTGCACCGCCGCCGACACCCCGGACCAGCTCTACACCGGCGGCGCCAACAAGAACCTGGAGCACTGCCTCGACGACATCCGGGTCTGGCTCGGCGCCCACCCGGGCGCCGGACCGCTGGTGGTCAAGCTGGAGCTGAAGGGCGGCTTCGCCGCCAACCTCGGAATGGGCCCGGACGAGCTGGACTCCCTGATCGCCGCCCACCTCGGCGACGCGGTGCTGCGCCCGGCCGACCTGCTGGCCAAGCCCGGCGGCGGCTCGTACGCCAGCGCCGACGAGGCGGTGCGGGCGGGCAACTGGCCGAGCCGGTCGGCGCTCGCCGGGCGGGTGCTGCTCTACGCGATCCCGGGCACGGTCGAGGAGAACAACCCCTTCGACACCCTGCACACCGACGTCGAGTACGGGCGGCACCTGCGCGACCTGGCGGCGGCCGGCCGGATCGGACAGGCCCAGCT
Source organism: Kitasatospora sp. NPDC001159 (assembly GCF_053598235.1). Taxonomy (NCBI): domain Bacteria; kingdom Bacillati; phylum Actinomycetota; class Actinomycetes; order Kitasatosporales; family Streptomycetaceae; genus Kitasatospora; species Kitasatospora sp. NPDC001159. The sequence goes on along the minus strand of NZ_JBSFJV010000056.1, from coordinate 40,447 downwards.
CTTCCCGGCCGTGCACGGCGCGACGGCCGGCGATCCGCGCGGCAAGTACACCGGCGCGGACGCCGGGATCCGCCCGTGGTTCGTGGTCTTCGACGGCGATGCCGCGACCTACCTCAACGGCATCGACACCGCCTGGTACGACCGCTCGCACTACCTGCTGGTGATGACGGACGCCCAGAACGTCGCGCCGCAGATCAGCGCCACCGACCCGACCGCCGACCAGGCACGCGCCCGCACCGAGCAGTTGGCCCGGGCGCACGCCAGCATCGTGTCCAGCGACTGGCGCAAGCTCCCGACGGTGCAGTCCCTGGTGCTGCCGCGCGGCTGACGCCGGGCGCGCCCAGGGCCTGCCGCTAGGCTTCGCCCTCATGGCGAAGACGATCGAACAACTGGTGGACGGCCTGGCCGGGTCGCACGAGGTGGGCGAGGTGTGCCGCCTCCTCGACGCGCACCTGGCGGGCGGCGACACGGCGTACCTCGCGGAGTTCGGCGCCGCGCTGCACACCCGCTACGGCTCCGGCCGGGCGGGTGCAGAGCACCAGTACCTCTTCGACCGGATCCTCTGGGACGTGGCCACCCGGCCCGGGCGCGCGCACGTCGAGCGTGCGCTCCGGCTGGGCCTGGCCACCCGGACACGCAGCGGCCGCCCGGTCCGCCGGGCCGCCGCCGTGCTGGCCGAGCATCAGCGGCCGGCCGCGCTGGCCGGGGTGTTCGCGGCCGCCCCCGATGACGGGACCGCGCCGGAGGAACTGCGGGCCTGTCTGCTGCACGAGCTGGTGCTGCGCGGCGCGCCGGTCGCGAAGCTTCCCGAGGCGCGGGCCTGGGCGGAGGCCTCGCCGTACTGGGCGGAGCATCCGCTGGCCTGGCTGCCCTGGACGCTCGACCCGCTGGAGGGCACGCCTGTGCTGCCGCGTTACTGGCGCGGCGGGGTCGGGTACGGCCGCGCGTACGGGCTGCCGAAGGGCGCGCCGCTCGCCGGCTCCGCCGACGTCCCGGTCGAGGTGGGGGAGGACGAGCCCGGGCTGACCGCCGCCGTGGAGCGCTGGGCCGGGCGGTACAACGGGCGGGTGGAGGCGGCGGTGTTCCACGCCGATGGGCCGGTCGCGCCCGAGACCCTCCCCGGGACGCTGGCCGCGCTGCCGCTGGACTGTGTCGAACAGCCGACGGTCGTCCCGACCACGGCCGCGGAGGCCTGGCGCCAGCTCTTCATCGCCGCCTCGACCGGGGGCGGCCGCGAGGACGACTGGTGGTACGGCGCCTACGGACGGCTGGCGGCCTGGCGCTCGTTCGCGGCCCTGGCGGGCGCGGGCCCGGGCTCCTCGGCGGCAGAGGTGGCGCGACGAGCCGGAGACTGCGCCTGGTACGGCTTCATGGCGGCCGGCGAGTGGTTCAACTGGGACGACATGGACCTCGGCTTCGTCACGCTCGATGCGGGGCGCCGTCGGCTGGCGGTGCTGGCCGCCACCGACTACGACGGCGGCTGAGCGGTCCGCTGACCTGCTCAAGGCCTCAACGGATACGGCGAGTTGACCGGAGGTGAAGACTCCGAACGGGGCTTCCGGCGGGCCCCGGGGCTCGCCATCCTGGTTGGCATGACCCGAACTCTACGCGCGTGGAAGCGTGCTGCCGCCACCGCCACCGCCACCGCCACCGTCGCCCTGGTTGCCCTCGCGCCCGTCGTCGTCGCCACCGAGGCGCACGCCGCGGTGAGCGGCCAGGTGTGCCTGTCCGCCCTGCCGTCCCAGGCCCGGACCACGCTCAACCTGATCGCCCAGGGAGGGCCGTTCCCGTACCGCCAGGACGGCGTGGTGTTCACCAACAAGGAGAAGGTGCTGCCCTCCCAGCGCTACGGCTACTACCACGAGTACACCGTGGTGACCCCGGGTGCGCCCACCCGCGGCGCCCGCCGGATCGTCACCGGCCAGCGCTACCACGAGGACTACTACACCGGCGACCACTACGCGACCTTCCGTCTGATCAACTTCGGCTGCTGACGACCCCCTTGTGCCCCGAAGGCAGGCCCTGGGGCCCCGGCCGGCAAGGCCGGGGCCCGCTGCCGTCCGTGGGCCCGGCGGCTGGACAGGTAGGGTCAGCGGCGCCCGTCCGCGCCCCCGGGGGGGGGGGAGGAACCGGTGCCGCAGATCCTGGTCGACCACTCGGCCGAACTCGCCCTCGACCGGGCAGGCCTGGCCGCCCAGCTGCACCAGGCGATCACCGAGGTGATCGACACCACGGCGGCCAAGTGCAAGACCGTCTTCCGCCCCGCCGGGGGCCACGCGGTCGGTGACGGCACCAGCGGTGAGACCGTGATCCTGGTCGAGGTCGAGATCCTGGCCGGCCGCACCGCCGAGCAACGCGCCGAACTGACCGCCCGGTTGCTCGCGGTCCTGCGGGTCGCCATCACCGTCCCCGCCGCGATCGGCGTGCAGGTGACCGAACTCGACCGCGACGCCTACCGTTTCGTCCGCCACCCCGGCCGCTGACCACGCCGGACACCGCGCCCCGCGACCGATCGGTGGAGTACCGACGGTATCGTGGCTGCGCCTTGAGGAGGGGGACGAAGGTGACGATAGCAGCACACGGCGCCGGGGGCGGGTCGGACCAACCGGCGGGCCGCGCCTCGGCGATCGCCGCCAGGCTGGAGCGGCTGATGGCCCGGGAGGCGGCCAGGTCCGGCGGACGCCCGCCGGCATACCGGGAGTTGGCCGAGCGGATCAACCGCATGGCGGGACGGGACGTCATCTCCCGCGACACCATCCGCAACCTGCACCTCGGCCTGAACCAGAAGGGCCAGGCCTCCAACCCCACCGTGGACACGCTGGACTGGCTGGGCCGGGGCTTCGGCATCAGCGCGGGAGCGGGCTACTTCCTGGACGACGCCAAGGCCGCCCTGGTCGACGAACAGCTCGACCAACTGGAGCGGGTCCGCGACCTGAAGCAGGCCCTCGGCAACGACGGGGTGGTCAACCTGGTCAAGCGCGCCTCCGCGCTCTCCGACGGCAGCCTGCGGGTCCTGCTCTCCCTCGCCGACAACCTCCGCAAGCTCGAACAGGACGCCGCCGGGCAGGAGGCGGGCCCGACCGGCGGAGAATGACCGGGAGTACCGCACCACCCCTCCGACACCCGCCCCGCCCCCGCCGGCTGCGCTCGACGCCACCACCGGCGGCCGCACCCCGTGCGAGGAGGTGGCCTGGATGCTCGCCGTCGCGGCCGCCCATCGGCAGCTCCGCGCCGCAGAAACCGATAGCCGACGTCGCTCCCTGATGAGGAGAAGCCTGACTGTTCGCCGGTCAGGCCGGGTCCGAGGGGTGCACGTCACGCCGTCTGGCGATTATGATCGTCACCGCAGCGGGGGTTCGCCGACACCAACCTGGTGAGCTGGGGGATGCGCAGCGTTGGAAGCGTGCGAGCCGGACACCCGCACGGGGGCGGTCTACCGGGAGACGCAGGAGGGGACTTCCGGTGGCACCGTCGCCGAACACCCGACACGGGCTGGAACTGACAGGACACACGGGGGAAAGCCAGGGCTGCTGACAGTACGTCCGGGAAGGGCGTCGGCGGCTTCACGCCAGCGGTGTGCCGACACCCCGTGCCCCGCTCGGAGGAGGGGGCAGGGGGCGTCGGCCTGCGGTCAGGAGTACCGCCGCAGCGCGCCGTGGAGGCGGCGGGCGTCGCGCAGGCGCTGCTCGTAGGTCGCGCCGAGGGCGAGCAGCAGCAGACCGGCGGCGGCCAGCGGGACCCAGCGGGGGAGCAGGCCGAACACCTGGACCACGGTAGGGGCGAGCTCGTGGACGGCGACCGTGAGCAGGGTGGCGCCGCCGAGGACGACCGGGCTCTGCAGCCGCAGCCGCACGCCCAGCACGGTGGCGGCGAGCGCCGCGCAGCCGAGCAGCAGCGGGCGCAGCCAGTGCCCGTCCGCGACCAGTGCCGGGAGACTGGGCAGCAGCCCGACGGCCAGGCCCGGGCCGTGGGCGGGCCAGGAGCCGGTTCCGGGGAACCGGCGGCGCCACAGGTGGCCGAGGACGAGGGCGGCGGCCGCGAGAACGAGGGTGTACGCCTCGGGGGTGCGGACCTCCCACTGCGCCAGCCGGATCCAGGAGGCGCCGATCAGCATCGCGACGCCGACCACCGGGGCGATCCGGCGACGGTCCGCCCGCAGTGCGAGGCCGAGGGCGGCGACGCCGGTGACCGCCAGGTCGAAGGAGAGCCGACCGGGGCGGTCCGTGGTCAGCAGCAGGGCGAGGACCGTGAGGCCGTACCCCGTGAACTCGACGGCCGGCGCGACGGGCTGGGCGGTGAGGCGTGCCGCCACCGGAGCGGTGGCGAGGCCGACCGCGAGGACGGCGAGCAGGGTGTCGGGCAGCGCCAGGCCGGCCGTGGCGGCGACGGCGGCGGCCTCGGCGCCGAGCGCCGCGACGGCGAGCGCGGCGGTGACGGCGGGGGCCGGACGCCCGCGGACGGTCAGTGCGACGGCCAGCGCGGCGCCCAGCGCCAGGACCGCGATGGTGGCCGGTCGGTCGGCCAGCGCCCAGAGCAGGGCGAGGCTCCAGGAGGTGAGCACGCCGGCCGTCAGCTCCGGCCGGGCGGAGAGGTACCACCCGCCCACCAGCGCCAGGGCAGTGGCCGTACCCACTGCCATCGGGTAGGGCAGCCCGAACGCCACCGGCAGCAGGGCCAGTCCGACCGCGGTCGAGGCCGACAGCGCCGCGTCGGCGCCGGCCGAGGCGAGACCGAGAGCCCTGACCGCCCCGGCCGCCGCGAGCAGCAGCCACAGCACCGTCAGCGCGGTCACCGGGACCGGCCAACTCCAGGTCGGCGCGGAGCCGTTCACCCAGGCTGCGGGCAGGTGCCCGGCGGGTGTGACCACGGCGGGCACCAGCCGCACAGCCGACACCAGGGCGAGCGCCGAGCCGAGGCCGCCCGCGACCAGCAGCAGCCCCACCGGGATCACCCGCCCCTCGCGCCGGCCCTGCCGCCAGCGGGCGGTGGCCGCGACGGTGAGCAGCGCGGCCGGGGCCGCGTAGCCGACCGCGCCCCAGCCGTCGGGCAGCCGGGCGGAGAGCGTCCCACCGGCGGCGGCCAGGGCGCCTGAGCCCGCCAGGGCGGCGGCGAAACGGCGGGCGGTGGTGCTCAGCCCGGGGTAGCCGAGCCGGGGGTGCGGCAGGGCGACGGCGAGGGTGAGCAGGCTGAGGAGACCGAGTGGCAGCCAGGCCCGGAGGGAGGCCGTGACACGGTCGTCGTCGGCCGTGAGGCCGAGGTCGAGCCCGGCGTCCAGCGAGGCGTCCAGGGCGAGCGCGGCACCGATGACGGCCCAGCAGGTGGTGATCACCGCGGCGGCCGGGAGCAGCTTGTCGGCCCGCAGCCGGGCGCGCCATTCGGGGCGTTCGGCGAGCGCCCGCAGCAGCGCGTAGTCCAGTGCGGCGGTGGCGACCATCGCGGTGGCGGGCGGGGTGAGGCCGTCCAGTTCGGCAGCGGAGACGATCAGGAGCCCGGGCAGCAGCGCGAGCAGGAACCCGGCGAGCAACGGGACCCGCATCCGCAGCGCCCACCCGTACGCGACCGAGCCGACGGCCACCAGGGCGGTGGCGGCGGCCCAGTAGCCGGGGGAGGAGACAAAGTCGGACCCGGCCACCCAGAGGTACCGCAGGCTGAGGCAGTCCAACAGCACCAGGATCAGACCGATGGCCGCGAAGGTCTCGGCGGTGGCGTGCAGTCGACGGTGCCGCAGCGGCAGTGGGGCGGCCAGCGCGCAGACCGTGAACGAGAGCAGCACGGTGGCCCGCCCGCCGATCCCGAGCCGACCCCAGCTCACCACGGTGAACACCAGCGCGGCGATGCTCACCAGTACCGCGCCCAGCACCAGCAGCACGGTCTGCGCCGACCGCCCGGACACCTCCTGCGACGCGGGCTGCCCCGCACCCCGCACCGGCGCCACCGCGGGCTGCGGCTGCGTCGCCTTCGGCTCCAGCCGCTGGCCGCGCAGCTGGTCGAGCAGCTCCGACCGCATCCGCAGCAGCGTGAGCCGCCGCTGCTCGATAGCCTCCAACTCCCGTTCCACCTGCCACAGTCGACCAGCGACCTCGCCGCTCAGCGGCAGTCGGCAGCGGAAGCAGTGGGCGGGCACGGGCGCATCGAGCACCGCGCCGCAGTCGGGGCACCCGGGCGGTCCCTGCGGCGGCAGCCCGGGAAAGGGCGGGATTTTGCTGGTCATGGTGGCGAGTCTGGCGGCGGGGCCGGGGGCGCACATGAGTAGCCGTACTCAATTGCGCTTCCGCACCCGCCGATCAGCCCCGGCGTTCGGAGGTCAGTCCGTCTTGCAGCGCGTCCCGGCCGCCGGCACGGTGCCGTCCACCAGGTAGGCGTTCACCGCCTCGCGGATGCACGCGCTCCGGTCGTACGCCACGTGCCCCTCGCCCTCGCGGGTGAGCAGGACGGCGTTGCCGAGCTCGCCGGTGAGCTTCTCGGACCAGGCGTACGGCGTGGCCGGGTCGCCGGTGGAGCCGACGACCACGATCGGGGTGGCCGCGGCGGACTTGATGGCGTGCGGTTTCTCGGTCGAGCGGAACGGCCAGATGCGGCAGTCCGGGTCGAACAGGGCGGCCATCGGGTCGTGCTTGCTGACCAGCGGGGCGTTGGCGGCGAGGTCGGTGAGGGCGGTCCGCAGCTGGTCGCCGGACGGCACGTCGGTGGCGCCGTCGGCGCAGTGGATGGCGGTGTAGGCGTCCGCCGAGGGCTCGTAACGGCCGTCCTTGTCGCGGCCGTTGTAGCCGTCGGCGAGGGCGAGCAGGTCGTCTGCCTGGCCGCGGACCATGGCCCAGCCGAGGGCGTTGCGCAGGCCGCTCCAGGCCTTCTCGCCGCCGTAGAGGCGGCTGATCACGCCGGTCCAGGCCGTGGTGGAGGTGAGGGTGCGGCCCCTGGTGGTCTTGAGCGGCTTGTCCTTGAGTCCGTCGAGGAAGTCGGCGAGCTTCTGTACCGCCTGGTCGGGGTCCTTGCCGAGCGGGCACGGGTTCTTGGCGGCGCAGTCGGCGGCGAAGGCCTTCAGCGAGCGCTCGAAGCCGGCCTGCTGCTCGATGTTGTGCTGGATCAGGGAGGTGGAGGGCGAGGTGGCACCGTCCAGGACGAGTCGGCCGGCCCGGTCGGGGAACTCCTCGGCGTAGAGCGAGCCGAGGTAGGTGCCGTAGGACATGCCGAGGTAGCTGAGCTTCTGGTCGCCGAGGGCGGCGCGCAGGACGTCCATGTCGCGGGCGGTGTTGCGGGTGCTGACGAAGGGCAGCACCTGGGCGTACTTGGCCTGGCAGGCGTCGGCGAGCTGCTTGCCGTGGTCGGGGCCGGGCTCGTCGGTGCTGAGCCAGCCGTCCCGGGTCTTGTCGTCGAGGCACTTGAGCGGGCTGGTGCCGGCGACGCCGCGTGGGTCGAAGCCGACGATGTCGAAGCGGTCGTGCAGCGGGCCGTCGAAGCGCTTTGGGCCACCCTTGACCATCGCGACGCCGGAGCCGCCCGGGCCGCCCGGGTTGAGGACCAGCGAGCCGATGCGCTGGTCCGGCTTGGTCGCGGGGTTGCGGACGACAGCGACGTCCAGGGTGCCGGTGCCCGGGGCGGTGTAGTCGAGCGGGACCTTGAGGGTCGCGCACTGCAGCGCCGAGGTGTCGGCCTGGTCGTCGTCCGCCTGGTCGCCCTTGTCCTGGCACGGCGCCCAGGCCAGCTGCTGGCCGTAGAAGGTCCTCAGCGCAGGGTCGTTGGCGCCGGTGGGCTTGACCGTCGGGGTCGGTGTGGCGGTGGGAGTCGCGGTGGCCTCAGAGGTGGCAGAAGCGGACGTCGAAGCGCCGGCGGAGGTGGAGGAGGTCCCGCTGGTGCAGGCCGCCAGTAGGGCGACGGCGGTGGCGGCGGAGACGGCGACGGGCAGGGCGCGCCGCGAGGTCCGGATGATCATCGAATGCACCGCACACAAATATCACCAGCCAGTCACACTAGTCACATGGGTATCCCGTGCCCGCGCCTAGCCCCCGCCCCGCGACGGCCCGAACGAGCCCGCCGCACCCGATTCCGCCACTCGTCCAGCGGTGCCATGCTGACGCCATGACAGATCGCATCGATACCGCTCCCGCCCGTGACGAGTCACAAGCCGGTGGAAGGCGGCGGGAGTTGGCGGCGGCGACGGTGGGGTCGGTGGTCGAGTCCTTCGACTGGAACATCTACGCCGTGCTCGCACCCTACTTCGCCGCCGACCTCTTCGGCCACGGCAAGGGCGGGGTCAGCGGGGTGCTCGGCGCGTACGCCACCTTCGCGGTGGGCTTCGTGGCCCGGCCGGTCGGCTCCTACCTGATCGGGCGGCTCAGCGACACCCGGGGGCGGCGGTTCGCGCTCAGCCTCGGCATGGCGGTGATCGCCGTCGCGAGCCTGGGCATCGGCGCGCTGCCGGGGCAGCAGGCGATCGGAGCCTGGGCGGCGGTGCTGGCGGTCGTCGCGCGGGTGGTGCAGGGGCTCGCCTTCGGCGGCGAGGCGCCCAGCGTCGCCGCCTACGTGACCGAGACCGCCCCGCCGCGGCACCGCTTCGCGTTCAGCTCGGTTTCCTACGGCGGGATCATCCTCGGCTCGCTGCTCTCCTTCGGCGTGCTCACCCTGCTGATCCACACCATCGGCAAGTCCGGTCTGGAGCACGGCGGTTGGCGCTGGGGCTTCGTGGCCGCCGCACTGCTCGGACTGGGCGCGGTGTGGGTACGGCGGATGGCACCCGAGAGCGCCGAGTTCCACCGCGCCCGGGCGCGGGCGCAGGCGCAGCAGGGCGGCCGCCCGCCGTTCCTGCGGACGCTCCGTGAGCACCGCTGGGCAGTGCTCACCGTCTTCCTCAACACCCTCGGCGGCACGGTCGGTTACTACTTCGCGCTGGTCTACCTGCCGCAGTACGCCGCCGCCTACCACGTGATCGACAAGGAGCAGGCGGCCTCCTTCATGACCGTGGTGCTCGGCGTGGTGCTGGTCACCATGCTGCTCACCGGCGCGGCCGCCGACCGCTTCGGTCTGATGCCGGTCGCCCGGCTCGGCTTCGGCCTGCCGATCCCGCTGGTCGGGTTCTTGCTGGCCGGGCTGCGCGGGGGCTGGCTGCCGTTCCAGCTGGTGGCGGTGCTGCTGGGGATGCTGGTGGCGACCGTGCTCGGGACGCTCAACGTGTTCACCGGCCTGCTGTTCCCGACCGAGGTCAGGGCGGTCGGCCTCGGCGTGGTCAACGCGGCCACCATCGCCGCGTTCGGCGGCACCTTCCCGCTGCTCGCCGAGTGGTTGGGCCACCACAACGGGCTCGGCGTGATCCCCTTCTACGTCACGGTCTGCACCATGGGACCGGCGTTCGCACTCCTGACGGCCATGCGGGTGCGCTCGTTCGCTTCCGCCGTCAGGGAGGCGGAAGCCGACGTTCAGCGGACACCGGGAACCGCCTGACGGGCAATCACGTCGTGTGGTTGAGTGGGCCGGACAAACGCCGAACGGGGAGGGCGACAGTGGACAGCAACGGACCGGACAGCTGGCTGACGGAGGCTGAGTTCGACCAGCCGCGGCAGGTGGACCTGCGGACCGACCAGGCACACTCGGCCCGGGTCTACGACTACCTGCTCGGCGGCAAGACCAACTTCCCGGCGGACCGCGAGGTCGCCGACCGGCTGCTCGCCGACCTGCCCGGCGCCCGCGACGGCGCCGCCGCGGCCCGCGCCGTGATGCACCGGATGGTCCGCCGGCTGGCCGGGAAGCACGGCGTGCGGCAGTTCCTGGACGTCGGCACCGGCATCCCGACCGCGCCCAACCTGCACGAGATAGCCCAGTCGGTCGACCCGTCCTGCCGGGTGGTCTACGTGGACAACGACCCGATCGTGCTGGCCCACTCGCGCGCGCTGCTCACCAGCACGCCCGAGGGCCGAACCGCCTACGTCGAGGGCGACCTGCGCGAGCCGGATCAGTTCCTGGCCGACCCGGCGGTGGCGGCCACGCTGGACCTGACCGAGCCGGTCGCGCTGACGCTGATCAACATCGTGCACTTCCTCTCCGACGAGGCCGCGCACCCGCCCGTTCGCAAGCTCCTAACCGCCCTGCCCTCCGGCAGCTTCCTGGCACTGAGCGCCGGCACCGCCGACAATGCGCCCGACCAGGTCGCGGTCGGTTCCCGCCGCTACGCGGAGGCCGGGATCGAGGTCCATGTACGCTCGCGTGCGGCGGTGGAACGATTCTTCACGGGGCTGGAGCTGGACGACCCGGGCGTGGTCCTGATCAACCGGTGGCACCCGGAGCTCGGCGAGCCCTCGACCGTGGCCGACTCCGAGGTCTCGGTGTACGGCGGCCTGGCCCGCAAGCCGTAGGGCGTGCCCCGGCGTCGCGGACCCGCCGGAGATCCGCAAGGCACGCCCGAGCCGCTGCGACGGGCTACGGCGCCATGGTGAGCCCCGCCGACCCGGCGCCGCGGCTGAGCACCACCGTACGGATGTGCTCCAGCGCGCGGGCCCAGTCGGCGCGGCCGGGGTTGCGGCGGACGGCCTCGCGCAGGTCGAGCACCCGGTAGGGCGGGCCCAGATCGGTGATCTGCGGGGCGAACTCGGCCCGGCTCACCGCCCACCGCTGCCCGGGCCCGGCCGGCGGGCTGACGGTGAAGCGGGCGACGGAGCTCCAGTTGCCGCGCGGGTCCTCGGCGCCGTCGTAGGTGAACATGTGCCCGGCGAGCTGGTCGCCGAGGCCGTAGACCGTCCAGGTGTCGTTGATCTTCTCGTAGGCCTGCGGGATGTGGGCGTGGGTGCCGAGGATCAGGTCGATGTCGGGCCGGCCCGGGCCTTGCCCGGCGGCGGACAGCTCGCGGGCCAGGGTGAGCTGCTGCTCGTTCGGGGTGTCCTGCCACTCGGTGCCCCAGTGGACGCTGACCACCACCAGGTCCGCGCCGTTCTCCCGGGCGGCGCGGGCGTCGGCCAGGATCCGGTCCCGGTCGATCAGGTTGACGGCCCAGGGCTCGTCCTTGGGCAGCGGGATGCCGTTGGTGCCGTAGGTGTAGGCGAGTTGGGCCACCGTCGCGCCGCCGACCCGCAGCAGCGCGGGCCGACCGGCGTCCTCGGCGGTGCGGGCGGAGCCGGTGTGGGCGAGGCCGACGGAGTCCATGGCGTCGAGGGTGCGGCGGATGCCGGCTGCGCCGTCGTCCAGGGTGTGGTTGGACGCGGTGTCGCAGGACCTGTACCCGGTCTCCCTGAGCGCCTTGGCGACCTGCGGCGGGGACTTGAAGGTCGGGTACCCGGTGTACGGGCCGCCGTCGGCGCCGTAGACGGTCTCCATGTGGCAGATCGCCAGGTCCGCACCGCTGATCAGCGGTTTGACGCCGGCCAGCATGGCGGTGAAGTCGTAGCCGGCGCCGCCGGCGTCCTCCTTGGCCTGCTGGATGATCTCGGTGTGCGGCAGTACGTCGCCGGTGGCGACCAGGGTGAACGCCTTCGGCCCGGTCGGGGTCGGTGTGGCGGCATCGGAGGTGGGTACGGGCGGCTCAGGTGCGTGCGGAGCGCCGCAACCCGGGAGGGCGAGCAGCAGGGCGAGGGCCGTGGCGACGGTCCGTCGGCGGGGCAGGGGCATCGTCGGCTCGTCTCACGATCGGAAGGGCTGACCAACCCTCCGACTATGCGGGCCCGCGTCCGCCCGGCCGCCACCTCCACGCCCGCAGGTCACCCGGGGGGCCGCCAGCCCGGATTCGGTGACCATATGTCACCCCCTGTACACGGCGCGCTCGATGTGCTGACATATCCACGTCAAGTCCGACGAGGATGGCGCGCGCTGCGCTCGGCCCGACACCGCGCCGCCCTCGGCTCCGTGGACGATCGAAGGGGAAGTCCATGCTGCTCCGCACACTGGCCGTCGCGACCGCCGTCACCGCCTCGCTGGTCGGCACCTCGGCCTTCGGCGGCGACTCGCTCCCGACCCCGCCGGACCGGATCGTCATCGACGTCGCGACGGTCAACGGCTCCGGGTGTCCGGCGGGCACGGCGGCGGTGGCCGTGTCGCCGGACAACACCGCCTTCACCGTGACCTACAGCAGCTACCTCGCCCAGGTGGGAGTGGGCTCCAGGCCGACCGACTTCCGCAAGAACTGTCAGCTCAACCTGCGCGTGCACGTCCCCCAGGGCTTCACCTACGCCATCGCCTCCGCCGACTACCGCGGCTTCGCCCACCTGGAGAAGGGAGCCACCGGCGTCGAGCGGGCCAGCTACTACTTCCAGGGCCAGCCCGAGACCGCCTACCAGAGCCACCGCTTCGACGGCCCGACCGACGACAACTGGCAGGCCACCGACACCGTCGACGTCGCCGCCCTGGTCTTCGCCCCCTGCGGAGAGGAGCGCAACTTCAACGTCAACACCGAACTGCGCGTCGGCGCCGGCACCTCGGACCCGGCCCGCACCACCAGCTTCATGACGATGGACTCGACGGACGGCAGCATCAACACCGTCTACCACCTCGCCTGGAAGCAGTGCCCCTGACGCCTGGTCTCCGACCTCCTGCCTTCGACCCCTGACCACTGACCACTGGGCCCGCCCCGGCCCCGGCGGAGCCCCGGCCGCCGGGGCCGGGGCGTGTCCGTCGGTGGCGCGGCGCGGTCCCACCCGCCCGCGCACGTGGCGACATGAGTGCCCGTCAGAAAATTGATAGCCTTTGCATGCCCATGTCGCTACAGTGCTACGGGTCCCGAACCCCCACTCGGCAGACGGAGCGGCATGACAATCGCACGCAGGTCCATCCTCAAGGGCACGTCGGCGGCCGGCGCCGCCCTGGTCGCGGGCGGAGCCGCCGCGCAGTCGGCCGCGGCCGCCGACGCACCGGACGACGGACCCGCGAGTCCGCTGCTGCAGGCCACCCCGCACCGGATCGGGGCGCCCAGCGTGAGCGGCACGCACCTGCAGTTCGGCACCGACCCGGCCACCGAGATGACCGTCTCCTGGATCACCCCGCAGTCCGTCCGCCGCCCGCAGGTCCGACTCGGCTCGCCCGGCGGCGGCCACGGCCGGGTCGTCGAGGCCGAGACCCGCACCTACCGGGACGCCCTCGGCAAGGACGAGGTGTACGTCCACCACGCCCGCCTCACCGGTCTGCGCCCGGCGACCACCTACCTGTACACCGCGGGCCACGACGGCGCGAGCCCCGAGACCGGAAGCTTCACCACCGCCCCGCGCGGCCGAGTCCCCTTCACCTTCACCAGCTTCGGCGACCAGGCCACCCCCAACCTCCGCCGCCAAGTCGTCTTCCCCGACGGCATGCCCTCGCCGCTCGGCAAGTACCCGGTGTACATGAGCAGCCAGATCGGCTCCCCGCACGCAGCCGACATCGTCGCCGCCGTCGAGCGCGTCGGCCCGCTGTTCAACCTGGTCAACGGCGACCTCTGCTACGCCTCCTACAGTGGCCGCCACGGCCAGAGCCGCACCGCCACCTGGGCCGACTGGTTCATCAACAACAGCCGCTCGACCCGGCTGCGCCCGTGGATGCCCTGCGCAGGGAACCACGAGAACGAGAGCGGCAACGGTCCGATCGGCGCCCTCGGCTACCAGACCTACTTCGACCTGCCCGACTCCACCGCCGACCGCGACGAGCAGACCCGCGGCATGTGGTACGCCTTCACGGTCGGCTCGGTGCGCTTCATCAGCCTCGCCAACGACGACGTGGCCATCCAGAACTCCGGCGAGACCTATCTGCGCGGCTACTCGGGCGGCGCCCAGCAGCGCTGGCTGGAACGGGAGTTGCGCACGGCGCGGAGCAACCGGGCGATCGACTGGATCGTGGTCTGCATGCACCACCCGATGATCTCCAGCTCCAAGCACGGTTCCGGCAGCGACCTCGGCATACGCGAGGCCTGGGGCCCGCTGTTCGACGCCTACGGGGTCGACCTCGTGGTCAGCGGCCACGAGCACTACTACGAACGCTCCCACCCCGTGCGCGGGACCCTGCCCAACGACACCCGCACCCCGGTGCCCACCGGCACCGACCCGCACCTCGCCGACACCGGCCGCGGCACCGTCCACATGGTCATTGGCGCCGGTGGCAACGCCGCCACCACCCAGGACGACCTGTTCGAGCGCCCCCAGGGCCGGGTGGTGATCGGCCTGGAGGACAAGCCGGCCCCGGGCGCCCCGTACCGGGAGTCGGTCTGGCTCACCGAGGACGCCCCCTGGGCCGCCTACCAGGACCGCACCCACACCCACGGTTTCGCCGCCTTCGAGGTCGACCCCGGCGACCGGCGCGGCGGCACCACCACGATGCGGGTCACCTACTACACCTTCGACGGCCCGCACGGGGACCTTACCCCGGTGGACACCTTCACCCTGCACCGCCGCCGCACCGACGGCGACGGCGGGGACGACGACTGAGCCCGGGGCGGGCGGAGGTGGTCAACCCCCGCCCGCCCCGGCCGGTTTCAGCGCCGGAAGAGGCCGGTCAGCACGTCCCACCAGCTGCGCCGCTGCGCCGGAACGGCCGTCGCCGGCGGAGCCGACGGGGCCGCCGCCCGCTGGGCGGCCTGGAGCGCCTCCGCCGCGCGCGCCGCCCGCTCCTCGGCCGCCAGCTCGGCCTCCGCCACCGACTCCGGGTCCGGCTCGATCTCGCGCGGGGTGAACTCCACCGGCAGCGCCGTCAGATGGCGGGAGATCCAGGCCGAGCTCCAGGTCAACTCGTCCTCGGAGACGGCCAGTCGGAGGTCCGGCAGCAGGGTGAGCAGGATGTCGATGCCGGCCTCGGCGATGTGCCGCCCGATGTCCTGTCCGGGGCACTCGTGCGGCCCGGCGCCGAAGGACAGGTGCGAGCGGTTGCCGTACAGCGGGGTGGTCAGGTCGGGCCGGACCACCGGGTCGACGTTGCCCGCCGCGAGGCCGAGCAGCAGGAGGTCCCCGGCCTTGATCTGCTGCCCGCCGAGCTCGGTGTCGGCCGTGGCGCAGCGCCCGGCCACCAGCGACATCGGCGGGGAGTCCCATAGCACCTGGTCCAGCGCCTCGCCCAGGGTCATCTGGCCGCCGGACAGGTGGGCGCGGAAGCGCGGGTCGGTGAGCACCATCTTCAACGAGTCGGCGATCAGGTTGACGGTACTCTCGTTGGCGGCGAGCAGCACGGCCCGGAGGTGCTCCATCACCTCGTCCTCGGTCAGCCCGGCCGGGTGCGCCAGCAGGTGGCTGGTCAGGTCGTCGCCGGGTTGGTCGCGCTTGAGGGCGATGGTCCGGCGCAGGCCGGCCACCACGTACTCGTTGCTGGCGACCGCCGTCTCGGTGCCCTTCACCAGGTCCCGGGCGGCGTCCACCAGCTGCGGCCCGTACTCGTCCGGCATGCCGAGCAGCTTGGTCATGACCAGCATCGGCAGGCGCTCGGCGAACTGGGAGATCAGTTCGGCCCGGCCGGTCGTGCCGACCGCCTGGACCAGGTCGGTGGTGAAGCGCCGGACGTGGCGGCGGACGCCGCGCCGGTCGAAGCCGTTCAGGCCGTCCAGCACGGCGCCGCGCAGCCGCCGGTGCTCCTCGCCGTCCGCGAACACGCAGATCGGCTGCCAGGCGATCACCGGCAGCAGCGGGGAGTCCGCCGGGACCTCGCCCTTGCGGAAGGCGCTCCAGAGCCGGGAGTCGCGCGAGAACAGCAAGGGGGTGCGCATCGCGGTGATGTTGGCGCCGTGACCGAGGATCAGCCAGGCCCGGTGGTCGCCGTGCAGCAGCACCGGCGCCACCTCGCCGTACTCGGCGCGCAGCTTCTCGTACAGGCCCGCCGGGTCGGTCTCGGCCTCCGGGCCGTACAGGCGCCGCAGGCCGCCGGGGCCGATCGGCTCGATGTCCCGCCCGTGGGCCGGGCAGCCGGGCGGTGGGACGTGGGCGGCGTCGTCGGGGAACGGGGTGGTCACAGATTCTCCGGTCACGAGGTACGGAAGGGAGTCGGGGGGAGTCAGCGGACGGGTGGGGCGGCGAGTTCGTACAGGTAGTGCATCAACGCCATCAGGGTGTCCCGGCTGGACTCGCGGCTGCGCGCGTCGCAGGCGACGATCGGCACCTCGGCCGGCAGGTCGAGCGCCTGGCGCAGCTCGTCGAGCGCATAACTCGGCGCCTCCGGGAAGCCGTTGACGGCCACCACGAAGGGCACGCCGCGGTCCTCCAGCCGCCCGATCACTTCGAAGCTGACCTCCAGCCGACGGGTGTCGACCAGCACCACGGCGCCGAGCGCCCCCTCGAACAGGCCGTTCCAGAGGAACCAGAACCGTTCCTGGCCGGGGGTGCCGAAGACGTACAGCACGAGCTTGTCGCTGATGCTGATCCGGCCGAAGTCCATGGCCACCGTGGTCGAGGTCTTGCGTTCGACCCCGGTGGGGTCGTCCACACCGATCCCGGCCTGGGTCATGGTCTCCTCGGTGGTCAGCGGGCGGATCTCGCTGACCGAGCCCACCAGCGTGGTCTTGCCGACACCGAAGCCGCCGACGATCACCACCTTGACCGCCGTGGTGACACTGTCGGGCAGCAGGTCCGCACCCGCCGGACCGACGACCGTGTCAGAGCCGCTGAAGTCCATGGATCACCGCCTCCAACAGGGCACGGTCGGGGAGTTCCGCCGCCGGGATCGCGGCGCGGGCCTCGATGTGCCCGTCGTCGAGCAGGTCCGCCAGCAGGACGATGACCACGCTCGTGGGCAGTTCGAGGTAGGCGGAGACCTCCGCCACCGAGAGCGGGGAGCGGCACAGCCGCAGGATGGCTGCGTGCTCGGGCTGCATGGCGGGCGTCGGCTCCGTCCGGGAGACGATCAGGGTGACCAGGTCGAAGACGCCCGGCCCGGAGGGGCCGCTGCGGCCCCGCGTGATCACGTACAGGCGATCGGGCTCGGGTCCGTCCCAGCCGCCCTGGTCGGCCGTCATGTCACTGCCTCACTGTGCTCGTTCATGTGCCCGCCGGGGCGCCGTGCGAGCTCACCGGCCGGTTCACGCGACCGCCTCGGGGTTGCGCGGGGGCGTGGACAGGTGCTCGCCGATCCGGTCCACCAGGTCGCGCATCTGGTGGCTCACCAGCCCGGCGTCCACACCCTCGTCGGCGAGCACCGCGAGGTAGGCGCGGTCGCCGGCCGACATCAGGTAGAAGTAGCCGCCGTCGACCTCGATGACGACCAGCCGCATCGAGCCGTTGCCGTGCGGGAACTCGTGCCCGACCGCGGCGGCCAGGCTCTGCAGCCCGGCGCAGGCGGCGGCGAGGCGGTCGGCGGTGTCCGGGTCGGCGCCGTACTGGGCGATCCGCAGGCCGTCGGCGGACAGCACGATGACGTGGCGCACGTACGGGACGCTGTGTGCGAGGTCGTTGAGGATCCAGTCCATGTTGCTGCGGTGCGGAATCACTGCTCGCCTTTCCCTGCCGTCTCTTCACTGGTCTGTCCGGCACTGGTCTGTCCGCCCGAACTCGCCGACGGGCCGGTGCCCTTGTAGCCGTCCATGAAGGCCTCCAGCCACAGGCCGGGCTCCTTCTTGGCCGGACGGGGCGCCGGCGCCGCCGGGCCCGCCGCCGGTCCCGCGGTGGGGCCGCTGGGCTGCGCCGTGGCGCGCGGGGGCGGGACGAAGGCGGCCCGGCCGGTCGGCCGGTGGCGCCGGCGCTGCGGCAGGCCGTTGGCCGTCCGCTCGGTGACGATCACCTCGTCGTCTCCGGTCCCCGGGGTGGGGGACCCCCACGGGTTGGTCGAGCCGTACGACGGTCCGACCCCGGCGGAGGGCGCGGCGGTCCGGGCGCCCCAGGGCCGGGAGGGGGCTGCGTGCCGGGGCGGGTTCGGGGGGAGCGGGCGCGGGCCGGAGAAGGCGCCGATGCCGTGCGCCCGCCCGGTCGGGGGAGCGGTGGTGAGCAGTTCCTGCGGTACGACCAGCACCGCGCGCACGCCGCCGTACGCGGAGCGGCGCAGCGACACCTGGAAGCCGTACGCCTGGCAGAGCCGGCCGAGGATGGCGAAGCCCAGCCGGGGGGACTCGGTCAGGTCGTCGAAGTCCTTGGAGACCATGGCCTCGCGCATCGAGCGCTCGGCGCGGACGCGGGCCTCGTCGGTGAGCCCGAGGCCGCCGTCCTCGACCTCGATCGCCATCCCGCTCTGCACCTCGGAGGCGCTCAGATGGACGTGGGTGTGCGGCGGGGAGTAGCGGGTGGCGTTGTCCAGCAGCTCGGCCACCGCGTGGATCAGGGGTTCGACGGCCGGGCCGGTCACCGAGATCTGGGCGACCGGGTGCAGGTCGACCCGCTGGTACTCCAGGATCCGGGACATGCCGCCGCGCAGCACGCTGTAGAGCGCGATCGGCCGGGTCCACTGGCGGCCGGGCCGGGCGCCGGAGAGCACGGCGATGGAGTCGGCGAGGCGGCCGACCAGGGCGTTGCCGTGGTCCAGGCGCAGCAGGTCGTCGAAGACCGCCGGGTCGTTGCCGTGCCGGTCCTCCATCTCCCGCAGGTCCTTGGCCTGACGGTGGATGATCGCCTGGACCCGGCGGGCGAGGTTGACGAAGGCGCGCTCGGCGGAGTCGCGGCGGCTGACCTCGTCGTCGACGGCCTGGGCGATGCCGCGCACCACCCTCTCCAGCGACTCGCGGAACTTCCGGGAGAGCAGCGCGTTCGGCCGCTGGAAGGGCTCGAGCAGCACGTCGATCGAGGAGCCGTAGCGGGCGCCGCCGACCAGCTTGCGCAGCTCGCCCGCGGCCATCCGCTCGATCTCGTCCTCCTGCCCGGCCAACTTGCGCTGCAACTCGTCCACCCGGCGGGCGTGTTCGTCGCGCAGTTCGGCGAGAGCCCGCCCCCGGCGGGCGGACTCGGCGGTCACCACGGCCACCAGGACGGTGGCGGTGGCCCCGCACCACAGCACCTCGGCCCGGGCTCCGACGGACACCACCACCGCGGCGACCCCCACCGCCGCAGCCATGACGGCGGTGGGCAGAAGCCAGCCGAGCAGAGGCGCGGGGCGCCGTCTGGTGGGTGACGATCCAGCTCGAAGCATTCGGCATCCTCAAACGATCGGAACAGAACGGGGACGGGCGACGACCGGCTCCGGAGGCGTGGTGCTGCAGCATAGCCAAGTTCAGGACAAGTCTGACGTAAGCTCAAAATTACTGTCCGTCAACCGACTTGTGGCAACTCGGCGGACATGTCAGACACCTCGCACGCCTGTCGTGGTCCGGGTCGGCCACCGCCCGGCCACCAGGCTTCTCGCCTCGGCGCGCCCGCACCGGCAACCCGGCCGGGATTCGCTCATGTGAAGGGTTTCCAGCCCAAGTCGCCGCGCGTGGTGGCGACTTCGTGCTAGGGGTCGCCTCCATCCGCTCGCCGTCTCCCGTGTGGGGGATTCAGGGTCCGCTCTCAGCATGGAGCAATATCTGTTGCCTTGGTGGGCAATGGGTGTTGACGGTTCGCGTGCCCGATCCCTAGAGTGCGGGGCCATGAACACGGACGATCTCGGTCAGCGGGTGGCGGATGACGTGGCCGACGGGGGCGGACTGGACGGCCTGCGACGGCTGTCGGGGGTGATCGCGGCGCTGGAGGAGCGGCGCACCGGCCTGGTCGAGGAGCTGCGGCGCGGCAGGGAGGCGACCTGGGAGGAGATCGGCCGGGCCTGCGGCATGACCCGCCAGGGCGCGACCCGGCGCTGGGCCGGGCGACTGCAGGCCCGCTCCTTCGGCGTCGCCGCCGCCTCCTACCGGCACGGGCGCCCCGGCTACCCGCAGGCGCTGATCGGCTCCGCGGTGCCGCGCGAAGCCCGCAAGGTGCTCGATCTCGGCGCCGGGACGGGCAAGTTGACCCGGCTGCTGGTCGAGGCCGGCCTGGACGTGGTCGCGGTCGAACCCGACGAGGGCATGCGCGCCCAACTCGCCGCCGCCGTGCCCAAGGCGGCCGTGAGGGCCGGCTCGGCCGAGCGCATCCCGCTGCCGGACGCCAGCGTGGACACGGTCGTGGTCGCCCAGGCCTGGCACTGGTTCGACCAGGCGGCGGCGGTACCGGAGATCGCCCGGGTGCTCGCCCCCGGCGGAACCCTCGCCCTGGTGTGGAACGTCCGGGACGAGTCCCAGACCTGGGCCGCCGAACTCGGCGCGCTGATGCACCGCTCCACCCGGCAGCAGATCGACACCGCGCCGCTCCTCGCGGCCCCGTTCGGCCCGCCCGAACGGCTGGAGATCCGCTGGGAGCACCCCACCACCCCGGCCGGGATCATCGACATGGTCGCCTCGCGCAGCTACGTCATCGCCCTGCCCGAGGCCGAGCGCGCACGGCTGCTGGCCGACGTCGAGCAGCTGCTCGCCACCCACCCCGACCTGGCCGGCCGGGACGAGATCGCCATGCCCTACCTGACGAGGTGCACCCGTGTCCGCCTCGGCTGAGCCCGTGACCGTCCGTCGCCTCGGCCCCGCGGACGCCGAACCGTACCGGGCCTTCCGGCTCACCGCCCTGCGGGAGACCCCGAGCGCCTTCACCTCCGGCTACGCGGAGGAGTGCGCCAAACCGATGGCCGCCACGCTCCAGCGCCTGGCGGAGGCCGAGAACGGGCCCGGCGCCCTGCTCGGCGCCTTCGACGGCGGCGGCACGCTGCTCGGCACCGCCGGACTCCGGGTGAAACAGCGCGGCCAGGAGCGGCACAAGGCCACCCTGTACGGCATGGCGGTGGCCCGCGCGGCCGGCGGCCGGGGAATCGGCCGCGCCCTGGTGCGGCACGTGCTGCGGCTGGCCGTCGAGGACGGCGAGCTGCGCCAGGTGCTGCTGACCGTCTCGGAGGGCAACGAACCGGCGGTGCGGCTCTACACCTCCTGCGGCTTCGAGGTGTGGGGCCGGGAACCGCGGGCCGTCATGGTCGACGGACAGGCGGTCGCCAAGCTGCACATGGTGCGCCTGCTGGACCCCGAGCTGGCCCGAGCCGGGGGCTGACAATTGTCATGGTGCGGAGGTGTGCCGGCACACTGCCGGGCGGGCCGGGCCGGCGGCCACGATGAGGGCATGACCTCCACCGACCTGCACCACCCCGACACCCGTCAGGCCTTCCGCACCGTGCGGCGGCTCGTGACCGCCTACCTCGGCCTCAGCGTGCTGACGCTGGCGGTCGCCTTCGTCCTCCGCTCCCACACCGACGTCGTGACCCCGGCGGTGTGGATCCGCGGCACGATCGTCGTGGCGAGCGCCGCCCTCACCCTGCTGCTCGCCGTCCGCGTGGCCGGGGGCTCCCGCGGCGCCTTCCGGCGGCTACGGATCCTCTCGGCCGTGATGATCAGCGATCGTCGCGATCATCGCCGTGCCGGGCGCCTTCCCGGTCTGGATGAAGATCGAACAGGGCCTGTGCGGCCTCGCGCTGCTGGGTGTGGCCGTGGTGATCAACGGAAGGCAGCTGCGTACGCTGGTCGCCACGCTCTGAGAGGGGGACACGAGGGTGGACACGAGGGTGACCGACTTCGACTGCGAACGGTGAACTGGCCCGCGCCGCCACCTTCGGCCGCGCCGGCTACGTGCGCCGCGCCATGGAGACGGGCGCGCTCGGCTTCGTGGTCAGGGACGCCCCGGCGGAGGTGCTGGCCGACGCCATCCGCCGGGGCGCGGCCGGGGAGCGGGGGGGTGGACCCGGAACTCGCCGCCGCCACCCTCGCCGCTGGCGCCTCACCGCTCACCGCCCGCGAGCGCGACATCCTCAACGCCTCCCGCTGGGGTGCGGGGGTGGTGAACCGTTGGGAGTTGAGTGCTGTTGAGTGATCTCTGCACTTTGCCGGTTTCTGTTGAAGTGTTGGCAAGAAGGTTCCGCTTTAGGCTGGGGCGTTCACATGTGCGCGCTGATCTCACCGCCGGCGGTGAGCACGAGGTAGACGCCGTTGGCGACTCCGCCGGCGTCGTGCTGGTTCGCCTCCAGCGTGCCGTCCACCTCGTTGTCGTGGCCGGTGATCTCCGCGAGGTACCGGAGGTCGCCGACCTTCGTGACCTTGGCCGTCCAGCCGCCGGCGAGGTTGAAGGTGCCCGGTCCTTGGTGCCCTCCGCCCATCCAGGAGTGGACCGTTCCGTCCATCGAGAGCACGACGAACATGTCGTTGGCGTCGAGCCCGGCGTCCGTGCCGTTCGTCTCCAGCGTGGCGAGGACCTGACCGGCGTTTACGATCTCGGCCTGGAAGCGCTGGGCGCCGAGGTCACGGATCTCGGCCGTGCTGCCGTCCACCAGGGTCTGGGTGCGGGCCGGGGCCGCCGGCTTGGTCGTGGCCGCCGGCTTGGTGGCGTTGTGGGGGCTGGGCGTCGTGGTGGGTGCGGCGGTGTTGTGCGCGCTGGGCGTGGCGGCCGGGGCGGTGGTGTCGTGGGTGTCGGGCGCGGCCGGCGTGGTGGCTGGCGTGGTCGTGGCGGGCGCGGGCACGGGCGCTGATGCGGTGCTCTTGGGCGCGTCGGACGTGGAGCTGCAAGCCGTCGCGGCGGGCACCAGCAGTGCGGCGGTCAGGACGGTGCCGGCCAGGGTGCGGGCAGCGGTCGTGCGGCGGGTCGTCGAGAGGGGCATGCGGTTCTCCTGAGCGCAGTACGGGTGAGGGTGCGCGTTGCCTGCTCCCTCTCGGACGGGGACCGGGAAGCCGTGGGGCGGCGTGCAGAATCGAAGGTAGTACGAACAATTGACGGAATTGAACGTTCCATGTCACCGGACTGCTACGACCCGGGCGGCACCGTGCGGGCGGTTGCGTCATCCGGGTGGCCGTCACCGAAGTACCGAAGGGGGTGGTCGACCGTCGGCGGCGCCGCTAGCGTGACTGTGTGGATAACGATCAACGGCTACTTCACGCCTCGTCGTTCGGAGCGGCGGCGGCCGCGTACGCGGAGCACCGTCCGGACTACGCGCAGGACGCGGTGCGTTGGGCGCTCGACCCCGCGCCCGGCCCGCGCGTGCTCGACCTCGGTGCCGGAACCGGAAAGCTGACCGCCACGCTGATCGCGATGGGCGTCGAGGTCATCGCCGTCGAGCCCGACCCGGCGATGCTGACCGAGCTGCGCTGCTCGCTGCCGGCCGTCCGTGCCCTGTCGGGCAGTGCCGAGGCGATCCCGCTGCCGGACGCCTCCGTCGACGCCGTGCTGAGCGGCAACGCCATGCACTGGTTCGACATGGCCGTCGCGGGACCGGAGATCGCCAGGGTGCTCGCCCCCGGCGGCGTCCTGGCCGGCCTGTGGAATGTCATGGACGACCGGGCCGAGTGGGTCGCCGGGCTCGCGCGGGTCAGCGGGAGCGCGGCCATCGGTCCGCGTGACACGCCCGCGAGTTGGCGGGCCGAGACGGCCGGCGCCCACCTTCCGAAGAACGGTGCGGCGGCCCGCTTCGGCTCGCCGGAGCAGGCCCTGTTCCCGCACGGACAGCGCCGCACCGCCGACTCCCTGGTCGAGACCCTCGGGACGCGTGCGGGCATGCTGGTCATGCCGGAGCCGGAACGGGAGGCCGCGCTGGGCCGGATCCGCGAGTTCCTCGCGGGTCGACCGGAGACCGCCCACGGCGAGTTCACCCTGCCGATGATGACCGGCGTGCTGCGCGTCCGGGGGCGGTGAGGCATCAGGTTCCGGCCCGAGCGCGAGGCTCGGCGGCCGCCACGATCCGGCCGGATCCGCTCTTCGGTCGGCTCGCCTTGGCCAGCTCCGCCTGGTGGCGGCGCAGTTCGGCCCCGTGCGCGCGGTGGCGGGCCACCGTGCGACCACCCGGTGGCCCCGGGCGGAGCCTGCGGCCACGGCGTGTGGTGCGAGTGGCTCCCGCAGCGTTGTCAGGCCTGTGCGGTGGGCCGGACGACGATCTCGCTGACGTCGATGCCGTCGGGCTGCTCGATCGCGTAGCCGATGGCGGAGGCGATGGCGGAGGGCGGCATGGCGATCTCGTCGCGCTGCCGGGTCATCGCGGCCGCGACCTCGGGGCTGGCCCCCTTGCCTATGCCCTCGGTGTTGGTGAAGCCGGGCGAGACGAGGGTGACGCGCAGGTCGGGCCCCGATTCCTGGCGCAGACCTTCGGTGAGTACCTTCACGGCCGTTTTGGTGGCCGCGTAGACGGCCTGCGGGGGCTTGACGACGTAGGCCGCGGTGGAGCCGACGTTGACGAAGTGGCCGGAGCACTGCCGGCGGAAGACGGGCAGGGCCGCCCCGATGCCGTTGAGCAGGCCGGTGACGTGGGTGGCGACCATGGCGTCCCAGTCGTCCTGGCGCAGGTCGTCGAACGGCGAGACGGCCATGGTGCCCGCGTTGGAGACGAGGACGTCGAGCCGGCCGAAGCGGTCGACGGCCGTGTCCGTCAGGCGCTGGAGGTCCTCGCGGCGCGTGACGTCGACGATGACGCCGGTGGCGGTGCCGCCGTTGGCCGTGATGCGGTCCACGACCGTGTTCAGTCGGTCCTCCCTGCGGGCACCGAGCACGAGCCGGGCGCCCTTTCCGGCGAGGTAGGCCGCGGTCGCCTCACCGATGCCGCTGCTGGCGCCTGTGATCGCGATGACCTTGCCCTGGATGCCTGACATGGTCAGCTTCCTTTCCTGGGTGTGCGCACGCGAGTGCGTTGACCTAGAGTGAAACCGGGGGCGCGCCCACTTAGTTCAGGCTAAGTGGGGACGCCTCCGTTTGGCAATGTCGAAGGGCACCTGAGAGGGGACGGCGGGCACCGATGGCCGACGAAGCACACCGACCGTTGCGGGCCGACGCACGGCGCAACAGGGAAAAGATCCTCGCCGCTGCCGTGCGCGTGTTCACGACGCAGGGGCTGGACGCCCAGATGGAGCGCATCGCCAAGGACGCGGGCGTGGGCAGCGCGACCCTGTACCGCAACTTCCCCACCCGGGAGGCTCTGGTCGAGGCGGTCTACCGCAACGAGCTGGCCCAGCTGTGCGACGCGGCCCCCGCCCTGCTCGCACAGAAATCACCTGACGAGGCCCTGCGCGCGTGGACACGTCTCTTCCTGGACTACGTCACCGCCAAGTACGGCATGATCGACGCCCTGCGCGCCATCGCCGCGACGGGGGGCAACCCCTACGGTCACAGCCGGCAAATGATCCAGGACGCCATCGCCTCACTCATGGACGCGTGCGCGGCCGCCGGGACGATCCGTACCGACATCAGGCCCACCGACATCGGCGCCGCCCTCGAAGGCATCGCCCTCACCTCGGCGGGCGCCGAACACCGACAGCAGGCAGAGCGCCTGCTCGACCTCACCCTGGACGGCCTCACGGTCCGCCCGTGAGGACACGAAGCTGAAGCGGCCCGGCGCGTTGAGGTTCGCCGCGCCGCCTGTGACAAGGCGCCCGGGACCAGGCCACAATCCACCGCATGGATGACGCATTCACGCTCCTTCGGCGGGCTGTTGACCTGCTGCCCGAGGACGCCGTGGCAGAGAACGGCCAGACGGTCGGAGATGTTCGCGAGGAGATCGGCTTCCAGGAATGGGAGATGGCGCTCGACGTGCTCCTGGAGATCGCGGACGTCCACCCCGTGTCCATCGCCTT
This sequence comes from Kitasatospora sp. NPDC001159, assembly GCF_053598235.1. Taxonomy (NCBI): domain Bacteria; kingdom Bacillati; phylum Actinomycetota; class Actinomycetes; order Kitasatosporales; family Streptomycetaceae; genus Kitasatospora; species Kitasatospora sp. NPDC001159. The sequence continues at coordinate 15,015 of NZ_JBSFJV010000056.1, read as the reverse complement.
CTGGGAGATGCTCGCCGAGGCCTCCCGGCAGATGATGCTGGACCGCAGCCGCCGTTGGTGCGAGTGGCGGGGCTGGGAAGTCGAGCACGGCACCATCCGCGCGACGCTGAATCTGTTGGGAGCCAACGAGGGTGGCCGCCGGAGTGCCTTCTCCGGGGACGGCCGGCTCAGGCCTCTGTGGGACATCGGTAGCCGCACCGCAGACGGACAACGAGCGTTGGACATCGCACGACTCTGGGTGGAGTTCGCGCCGGAACTCGGCCCTGGCGAGACGGCGGTTGTTCGGCTCGCTCCTCTGCGGCCCGAGCAGTGGCGGCACCTGGAGCCCGGTGACGTGATCACGATGCACGAGGCCCGGCCTCCCATCGGAATCGCCGAGATCATCGAGGTCCTGCCGCCTCGCGGCTGAGGCGTCCGGTCATCCGGGCGCGAGGGGCCCAGGCCGGACGCCCGTGAGCTCGCCGCCACGCCCGGCTCGGCGGTGCTCGAACCCGATGGCCACGGCGTCCACCGCAACCGCTGGCAGGACCTGCAGCCGGTCGACCACCGGCGCCGCTACCCGGAACACCCCGAGGCACGGGCCCCTGGCGACGGGCCGCCGACGGGGCTTGTCAGCACCGGCTGTGAAGATCACGCCCATGGATCTCGCTGACGCCCTCGCCGGCCTCGACGCCCACCCCTGGGCCTCCGTCTCACACGCCTACGGTCCCGCCGAGGACCTGCCCGACCTGCTGCGTGCCCTGGCCGAGGGCGGTGGGGACGCCGAGGAGGCGATCTCCGAGCTGTACTCGTGCATCCTCCACCAGGGCACGGTGTACTCCGCCAGTGTGGACGCCGTCCCCTATCTCGCCCGGATCGCCGCCGCCGCCGAGCACGGGGCGGCGGAAATCCTCTGCCTGCTGGGTGGCCTGGCCGAGAGTGACGACGAGTGGGAGATCGCGCCGGACGTCGTCCGGGCCGCCGTGGCCGACCAAATCCCGGTGCTGATAACGATGTTGGCGCACCAGGAGGTGGACGTCCGGTCGCTCGCCGCCTGGACGCTCGGCCGCACCCGGGACGCCGAGGCCGCCCCCGCCGCCCTGTGGGGCCGCTGGGCGGCGGAGGCCGATCCCGGCGTCCGGGCCGAACTGCTCATCGCCCTCGGCCGGGTGGACCTCTCCACCGCCGCCACCGAGGCCCGGGCGCTGCTCGGCGGGTCCACGCCCGCGCCGCTGCGACTGGCCGCGATCTACGCCACCCTGGACGCCGGAGAACCGTGGACCGACGCCCACCACGACGCCGTCCTCGACCTGCTGCCCGTGCGCGGACTCACCGTCGACCGCTACGGCGTGCACAGCCGTCAGGGGCTGTACACCGTCGTCGACAGCCTGCTGGGCCGCGACACCGAGGCCGACCGCGAGAGCGCCTTCGCCGTGCTGGACGCCGCCCTGCGGGACGGGCGCCCCGAGGTACGGGCCGAGGCGATCTCGGCGGCCGACCACGCCTGCTACCTCTCCCGCAGCGCCCCGCAGCGGCTGGCCCCGGCCATCGCCGCGCTCGCCGCCGAGGACCTCGCGGTGACCGTCCTCACCAAGCTCGGCCCGGCTGTCGGCGAGGCCGCGCCCGTCCTCGCCGAACTCGCCGCCCAGCCGGACGACGAGGCGGCCGACCGGGCGCTGGCCGTGCTCGTCCGGGTCGCGCCCTGCCAGGCCGCCCCGCTGCTGGCCCGGGACCTCCACCGCCGCCCGCACGCGCTCGACGCGGCGGGCGGCTTCCACGCCCCCGCCTTCCCCTGCGACCCGGAGCTGCTCGCCGCCGTCCGGGAGCGGCTGGCCGTCGACGGGCTCGGCAGCAACGAGACCGCCGACCTCGTCCACCTCCTGCGCCAGTGGGGCCCCCAGGCCGCCGCCGCCCTGCCCGAGCTGTTCGCCGTACTGCCGCGCTTCGAGTACGCGGCCTCCGCCATCGCGGCCGTCGCCGCCGACAGTCCGCAGGCCGACCGCGAGCGGGCCGGCACCGTACTGCGGGCCGCCACCGGGTTCCTCGCGGCCCGCGCCCACCACAACCTCACCGGCGAGACTGACGTCCTGCTCCGCGCCGCCACCGAGGGACTGGCCGTTCCGCGTGACGCCGTCGAGGCGGCCCAGGCCGCCGCCGACCTGGGCGCGGTCGCCGCGGGGCTGCTCCCCGCGCTGCGCGCGGCGGTCAGCGAGGACGCCGAGCCGACCACCCCGCAGCTGGACCTCGACATCGCGATCGCCACCGCCCTCTGGCAGATCGACGGCGACGCCGAGGAGGCCGTCACGATCCTCGCCTCCGTCCTGGACCGCACAGCCGGAAACCAGCTCTGGTACCGCTGGACCGTCGTCCGTACGCTCCGCGCGACCAGGCGCCTCGGCGCGGCCGCCCGGCCCCTGGTCCCGCGTCTGGAACACCTGCTCGCCGACCCGGAGAAGGCTCCCGCCGCCGCCCTCGCCCTGCTGGACGTCGCCGACCCCGACACCGTCGACCTCGGCCGGCTCGCCGAGGCGGCCCTCCACGCCGCCGAAACCGGAGCGGACGTCGAGGGCGCCTGCGAGGCCCTCCGGACGCTCGGCGCCACCGCCCTGAGCACCCACCAGCGGCTGCGCGTCGCCGAACTCGCGGAGGGGGACCGGCGCCTCGTGACCTACGTCCTCGCGAACGGCATCATCCGCGAGGACGAGCGGCTGCGAGCTGTCCTGGCCGGCATCTGAAAGGTGGGCCGAAGCGATCGATCGATCGGTCGATTGATCGATCGATCGATCGCCGTCCCGGCCCGTTCCCGGATGGCGTGCGCCGGATGGAGCTGACCGAAGCCGTCACCGCCGGGGACGCCGCCACCGTGCGAACCCTCCTGGAGGGCGGCGCCGAGTTCTCACGCCAGGCGCAGCACCAGCTTGCCGGTGTTCTCGCCGCGGAACAGCATCCCGAGGGTCTCCGGGAAGTCGTCCACGGTGCCCTCGACCAGGTGCTCCTTGACCTTGATCCGGCCGTCGCCGATCCAGTCCGCGATCTCGGCGGCCGCCGTCGGGTACTGGCGGACGTAGTCGAAGACCACGAAGCCCTCCATGCGGGCCCGCCGCACCAGCAGCGATAGGTAGTTGGACGGGCCCTGCACGGCGCTCTCGTTGTTGTACTGGCTGATCGCGCCGCAAATCACCACCCGGGCGTGCATCGCCAGACGGGTCAGCGCGGCGTCCAGGATCGGGCCGCCGACGTTGTCGAAGTAGACGTCGATGCCGTCCGGGGCGTGGGTGCGCAGCGCCTTGCGGACGTCCTCGGCCCGGTAGTCGATCGCCGCGTCGAAGCCGAGCTCGTCGGTCAGCAGCGCGCACTTCTCCGGCCCGCCCGCGATCCCGACCACCCGGCAGCCCTTGACCTTGGCGATCTGCCCGACCAGGGTGCCGACGGCCCCGGCGGCGCCGGAGACCACCACGGTCTCGCCCTCCTTGAGCGCCCCGACCTCCAGCAGCCCGAAGTAGGCCGTCATCCCGGGCATCCCGAGCGCCCCGAGGTAGGTCGACAGCGGCGCGAGCGCGGGATCCACCTTGAGCGCTCCCTTGCCGTCCGACACCGCGTACTCCTGGACGCCGAAGGCGCCCACGACATGGTCGCCGACCTGGAACTTCTGGTGGTTGGACGCGACGACCTCGACCACCGAGTTGGCGCGCATCACCTCGTCGAGGCCCACCGGTGGCAGGTACGAGGGGCGGTCATCCAGCCAGCCCCGCATGGCCGGGTCGAGCGAGATGTACCGGGTCCGGCCCAGGAACTCGCGGTCGCCTGGTACGCCCACGGGCTCCTCGCCGTGCGCCCAGTCCTCCGCCCGGACCTCCCCGACCGGCCGGTGGGCAAGGCGGATCTGGCGGTTCACTCCGGTCATGGCGTCTCCTGGGGCGTACTCGGGTTCAGCAGGGCAAGGAGTCGAGTGTAAGCAAGCGCTTAGTCATCTGACCAGGCCTTGTCGGGGCTCCCCGTCGACCACGCGTAGCGGCGGCGCCGCTGCGGCGGCCGCTTCCACGCTGGCCGTCCAGACCCGTTGCGACGTTGGAGGAGGAGTCGTCGGAGACGGTTTCGCCGGAGAGCCGGACCCGGTGGGCCTCGAACTGGTCCTCGCCGGTGGCGAGGAGGAATGCCGCGAGGGCCCCCAAGAGGGCGAAGACGCCCAGGACGATCGGCACGCGTCCCGGCTGCCGGTCCGGGGCCGGGGCCAGTGCTCGGGCGAGGTCGCTGACGGCCACGCGGGTCTCGCTGCGATGGTCGTGGCTGCGGGACCGGACGGTCTCGGTGGTCCGCCCGGAGCGGTAGATGGCCGGAACACTGAGGACGTGGTCGGCGAGCCCGCAGTTCGGGCAGGGCTGCAGGGGCGGTGGTACGGGGACGGCGCCGTGCGGCCCGGTCATGGTTTGCCCCGGAGTGTTGTCCGGCCGTTCGGCCGTTGGCATCCGCTCGGGACGCGACGGCGACCGGACCGGTTGCGGATCAACTCACGGGAATCACCGAGGTGCTGGTGATTCCGAGCGGGTGGCAGGTCCAGCTGAGCCGCAGGTCGGACTCGGGGACGGTGAGCAGTGCGTCGACGCCGGAGTGCTGCTCGCCCGTCTGACCGGTGCCGCCCCGGTAGCTGCCGACGGGCTCGGCCCGGACCTCCATCGGCCGCGGGGTGCCGGGGGGCCTGTTCGGGGAGACGTCCCAGTCGGGCCCGGCCAGCAGCCCGGGGCGCTCGGCGGTGGCCTCCAGGTGGGTGTGCAGCAGGCCGCCGACCTGCAGGACGCCGCTGTGCCAGACCCGCACGCCCCCCGACCCGGCCGCGCCGATCCCGGCGGGTTCGGCGAGCAGCACGGCCTGCACCGACGGCACGGCCGGGGCGTCCAGGAACAGTCCTACCTGGCGCGGCAGGAAGGCGTGCCGGATCACCAGCGCCAGGCCGTCCCGGTCGGACACCGGTCCGAACCGGCAGATCACGAACTCGACGCCGTACTCGCGGTCGTTGCGGATGTCGGGCAGGGCGAGGATGCCATGGGAGTTCCCCGGCAGGGTGAGGTAGACCAGCCAGGGCAGGGCGGCCCCGGCGACCGGTGGCACCGGGCGGTGTTCCAGGGCCAGCACGGTGAACAGCCCCGCCGGGGTGTCCAGCAGCCCGCCGTGGCTCAGCCGGGTACCGGGGGTGTCGTGGAGCGTCTCCGGCGGACGCAACAGATGCATGCCCGCGACGGTAGGGGACCCGCCGGTGCGGCTCCCCTCCGCCGCACCGACGGGTCAGCCGCTCAGCCCTGCCCGACTGCTGACGGTGCCCACCCGAGGGCGGGCCCGAGTCGAGCGGCGAGGTCGGTGAGGATCTGCACGTAGTCCTCGTGCTCGAAGGTGAACGGCAGTGCGACGGCGACCTCGTCCACCTCCCGGAACCCGGCGTGGGCGTACAGCCGCTCGACGAGCTCCTCGGAGTTGCCGACCAGGTCGGGCGCGAAGAGCAGCCGGTTCGGGCCCTGCGGGGTGAGGGCGCGCGGGGTGCGGGCAAGGGCGTAGGCCTGGTACTTGGCCCGCTGCTCGGGGGTCGCGCTGTCGGTGGGGATGAGCACCAGCCCCTGGGAGACCCGGGCGCGTTCGCCGTCAGGGTGCAGGGCGCGGAAGGTGCGGATCTGCTCGGCCTGGATCTCGGCGAAGTCCGGTGCGGAGTCCGTCTGTTCGGGCTTGACCACGCTGCTGGTGAGCAGGTTGAGCCCCTGCTCGCCGGCCCACCGTGCCGAGCGCAGGCTGCCGGCGCCGTACCAGAGTCGGTCGGCCAGGCCGGGGGAGTGCGGCTGGACCCGGCGCGAGTACTCCTCGATGCCCTCGGTGCCGGCGAAGTCGGAGGCGTCCTCGCCGCGGACCAGGGCGAGCAGCCGTTCGGCCCGGCGGTAGCCGAAGTCCTCGTCCTCGCCGGTGTCGGGGTAGAGGGCGCCGCGCACCTGCTCGTAGTGGACGGGCGGGCCGACGCTGAAGCCGGGGTTGAGCCGGCCGCCGGAGAGCAGGTCGACGGTGGCGAGGTCCTCGGCGAGGCGCAACGGGTTCTCCCAGCCGAGCGGGGTGACGGCGGTGCCGAGTTGGATGCGGCTGGTGCGTTGGGTGGCGGCGGCGAGGACGGCGACGGGGGAGGAGATCCCGTACTGGAGGTGGCGGTGGCGCAGCCAGGTGCTGTCGAAGCCGAGCTGCTCGCCGAGGGTGATCAGCTCCAGGGTGGACTCGTGGCCCCGGCGCGGGTCGGCCTCGTCGAAGAGCCCGATGGTCAGGAAGCCGAGTTTTTGCAGCGGGCGGGAGGAGGGCGGCATGGTGGCGGCTCCGCGTGGGATCGGGCGGCCCGGGGAGGGCCGGTCGGGTGGTGCCCGTCGAACGTACGCAGACCGTGCGCGGTGCCACAAGATCGACGCGCGACCCGGACACCGGACTGCAACGGGGCGTTACACCGGGCCGCGCGGGGCGGGCCCCCGCCGGTGGGGCGGGGGCCCGCCGTGACCGCCGGGGGCTCAGCAGCTGCGCAGCTCCGGGCTCTGGTTGCGGATCTGGTTGTGCAGCGAGGTGAACTCGCGGTACGCCTCGCTGTCCTCGGCGCCGGGCCGGAAGGCGCCGACGCGGTGGCAGTTGACGAAGGCGAGCTTGACCCCGAAGTGGTCCTCCAGGCTGCCCCGGATGGCGTTGCTGGCCAGCGCGCGCAGCAGCTGGGCGCGCTCCTCGTCGCTGGGCGTGGTGTTGTCGGTGGTGAACTCGGCTTCTCCGGCGGCCAGTTCGGTGCTGAGCCCGGCGACGACCTGGTAGGCGTAAGGGAGTGAGCTGCGGACGGTGTCGAGGAAGTCGGCCTCGTTCACGTGGCCGGTGCGGGCCTGGTCGAGGAGGGCGGGGGAGACGTTGAGCGACATGGGTGTCCTCTTTCGCGGAGCGTGCTGGTGCGCACTGGGGGTAATTAGCGAAGATGAAAACCATTTGCATAAGGACTCTCCTGGATGACCGACGACCTGTCAAGTGCCGCCCCCCGAAGGGCTGACGTGCGGCGGCACCGGTTGCCGCGGACCCTCGATGACGGACGCCGCGGTCACCACCGCGGGCGCCGCGAACACCAGGCTGACGCCGGTGAGCACGGTCTCGATCCCGGCGTCGGCGAGGATCACGTCGAACGCTTGCGGGTACTTCCCGTCCCGCGCGGATCAGGAACCGTGCCCGGCAGCCGGCGTCCTTCAGGTCCACGGCCAGGTTCCGCCTGGCTTGGGCGCCCCGAGATCGAGACGGAGGCGGAAGACCGGACTACGCGTCTCTTTCCGCATCGTGCTCTGACCGGCCGATGGGAGCCGGCAACGTGCGGACTCTGATCACAAACATCGTGATGACGACAGCCATTGCTGCGAAGACGAGGCCCGTCTGGAAGGCGCGGGAGATGCCGTGCACCAGCACCTCCGAGGAGTACGGTGCGGGCAGCTTGCCGGTCGCCTTGAACTGGAGGGCCTGCTGCGGGGTGGCCTGCTGGAGGAACTTCCCGACCTGCTGCTGGGCCTCGTTGCGGCTGGCCGTGCCGTACACCGTGACCAGGATCGACAGGCCCAGTGAACCGCCCACCTGCTGGGTGGTGTTGAGCATGCCGGTGGCCGCGCCGGTCTCGTGTGTGGCGACCTGGGATACGACGGTGAGTATCACCGGCACGAAGATCGAGCCCATCCCGAAGCCGAACAGCAGCGTCGGCCCGAGGATGCCGGGCGCGTAGGTGTTGTTGATGTCGATCCGGCTCGCCCAGGTGACTCCGGCGAGGACCAGGACCGAGCCGGTGGCCAGGAACGGCTTGGGTCCGAAGCGCAGTTGGTTGCGGGCGGCGAACTGGGCGGCGGCGATGACGGCCACGCTGATCGGGAGGAAGGCGAAGCCAGCCCGCAGTGGGCTGAAGCCGAGGATCTCCTGCAGGAACAGGGTGATGAAGAAGAAGATGCTGAACATCGTTGCGGCCACGCAGAGCATCAGCCCGTACGCGCCGGAGCGGTTGCGGTCGCGCAGCAGGTGGAGGGGCGTGATCGGCTGCCGTGCGCGCCGCTCGTTCGCCACGAACGCCGCCAGCAGCACCAGCGCGAGGCCGAAGGCGGTCAGGGTGACGGGGTCGGTCCAGCCGTGGTCGGAGGTGCGGATGAACCCATACACCAGTGAGACCATGCCCGCCGTGGCGGTGAACGCGCCGGTCAGGTCGAAGTGCCCGGGGTGGCGTTCGGACTCGTTGATGTACAGCGGCGCCAGTAGGGCGATCGCGATGCCGATCGGCACGTTGACGAAGAACACCCAGCGCCAGGACAGCCAGGAGGTCAGCATGCCGCCGAGCAGCACGCCGATCGCGCCGCCCGCGCCCGCGACGGCGGAGAAGACCCCGAAGGCCCGGTTGCGCTCGGGGCCCTCCCTGAAGTTGGTGGCGATCAGCGCCAGCGCGGTCGGCGAGGCGATCGCTCCGCCGACTCCCTGCAGGGCCCGCGCGGCCAGCAGCCAGGCGGAGTTCTGCGCGACCCCGCCGAGCAGCGAGGCGAGGCCGAAGACCAGGACGCCGACGATGAACACCCGCCGGCGGCCGAGGATGTCGCCCGCCCGCCCGCCGAGCAGCAGCAGGCCGCCGAAGGTCAGCGTGTAGGCGTTGATGACCCAGGACAGGTCGGTGGTGTTGAACTTCAGCGCCTGCTGAATGTGGGGCAGCGCGATGTTCACGATCGTGATGTCGAGAACGACCATGAGCTGGGTGGCCGCGATGACGGTGAGGGCAATCCCTGGGTGCTGGCCCCGACGTGCGGTCGCGGGCGGAGCCGTGGCCAGGGCGCGCGAGGTGGCCATGGCAGGTTCCCCAATGGCTCGGGAGCGAATGACGGGCTGGGCAACGGACGGGTTCGTGCACCATCACTGACGGTAGTCCCGGGAGATAGTGAACACAACCGTTCATTACGGACAAGCGGTGATTTCCGGACAATCGCTCCAAGGTACGGGCCGCGGCGCCCTCTCGCAGCGGCCACCAGCTGAGGAAACGCTGCGAAAACGATGCGAGTGGCCTCCGTGCCGCGGCTGCGCGACGGTCGAATTGTGCAGGCAACCACCGACCGGCCGCTCGCCCGGCCCACCGTCCCCGAGAACGCCGACGGCGGGCGGGCCCGGCTGCGTGCGCTGATGGCCCGCGTCGCCCGCGCCGACGAACCGGCCTTCGAGGCCCTCTACAGCGCCACCGCCGGCGCCGTCCTGGGGGTGATCCTGCGCGTGCTGCGCGACCACGCGCAGGCCGAGGAGGTCGTCCAGGAGACGTTCTGGCAGGTGTGGCGGGAAGCCCCGCGCTACCGCCCCGAGCGCGGCGAAGTCCTGCCCTGGATGCTCACCCTGGCCCACCGGCGCGCGGTCGACCGCGTCCGCTCCGCCCAGGCCGCGGCCGACCGCGACCGCACCGTCGCCGTGCGCGCCTACACCCCGGAATTCGACGAGGTCGCCGACCGGGTCGAGGGCAGCCTCGACCGCGACCGCGTCCGGCGGGCCCTGGCCGCACTGACCGACGTCCAGCGCGAGTGCCTGCTGCTGGTCTACTTCGGGGGCTGCACCCAGGCCCAGGCGGCCGCTGTGATCGGAGCACCCCTGGGTACCGTCAAGACCCGCATCCGCGACGGCCTGCTGCGCCTACGCGACCAACTCGGCGACATCCCCGAGGCGCCGCCCCGCCCGTACGCGCGTCAGCGGGCCGGGCCCCGCCGCCAGGTCGTAGGCTCGCGGCCGTGACCGCCCCGACCTCCCCGAACAGTCCGACCGGCCCGAACGCTCCGACCGCGCCCGCTCAGCCCGGACTGACCACCGGGGCCCTGGCCCGCCGGCTCGGGGTCTCACCCACCACCATCCGTTCCTGGGAACGCCGTTACGGCATCGGCCCGGCCCACCATGCCCCCGGGCGGCACCGTCGGTGGGAGTCGCACGACGTGGCTGTCCTGGAGGAGATGTGCCGTCTCACCGGCCGCGGGGTGACGCCGGCCGAAGCCGCCCGCAGCGCTCTGGCCGCCTCCCCGGACACGCCCCCGGCCGGCGTCGGGGCGGCGCCCGGTTCCGGCGGCCACACCCTCGCCGTGGGCACCGTCCGCCCCGAGTGCCGGGGACTGGCCCGGGCCTCCGTACGCCTGGACGCCCCCGAAGTCGCACGCATCCTGCGCCGCAGCGTCGAGGACCTCGGCCCGGTCATCGCCTGGACGGAGGTCATGACCCCGGCGCTGCGGGCAGCCGGGCGCAAATGGGCGGCCGAGGGCGAACGCTACGTGGAGGTGGAGCACCTGCTGTCCTGGCACGTCGCTGCCGCCCTGCGCCGGGCAGCCGACCAGCCGGACCCGGCACGCGGTCCGGCCGCGCTGCTCGCCGGCATGCCCACCGAACTGCACGCCCTCCCACTGGAGGCGGTCGCCGCGGGGCTCGCCAGCCGCGGCCTGCCGTTCCGCATGTTCGGCCCCGCCCTGCCGCCCGAAGCGCTCGTCGAGGCGGTCCGCCGCACCGGCCCGCCCGCCGTCCTGCTCTGGTCCCAGGTCGCCCGCACCGCCGACCGGGCCCTGGCCGCACGCGTCGCCCGCATCACCTGGGGCCCGCACGGCGCGCACACCCGCCCCGTCGTCCTGGCCGCCGGACCGGGGTGGTCCGGCTCCCGCTGGCCGCCCGGCGCACTGCGGCCCCGCGACCTCGCCACCGCCCTCGACCAGCTGGAGGACCTGCTCCGCTGAACCCAATCCCGGTCCCCGCCCGCTCCGAATACGGGGCGCCCCCGCCCGGCGGAGCGCGGGGACACCCCCGCCGCACGGAAGGAGCGGAAGGTGGACGAGCGAGCCCGTACCGGGCAGCGCTGCCTGGTCACCGGAGCCACCGGCTACATCGGTGGACGACTGGTACCCGAACTGCTCTCCGCCGGACACCGGGTGCGTTGTCTGGCCCGAGACCCCGGGCGGCTGCGCGACCAGCCGTGGCGCGCCGAGGTGGAGGTGGCCACCGGCGACGTCACCCGGCCCGCGACCCTGGACGGCGCCTTCGAGGGCGTTGAGATCGCCTACTACCTGGTCCACTCCCTCGGCACCGGGCCCGGCTTCGAGGACACCGACAGACGCGCCGCCCGGTCCTTCGCGCGGGCGGCCGCGCAGTCCCGGGTGGGCCGGATCGTCTACCTCAGCGGGCTGGTGCCCGCCGGAGTGCCCGAAGCCGAGCTGTCGCCGCACCTGCGCTCGCGGGCGGAGGTCGGCCGCGTCCTGCGCGCCGGCGGCGTGCCCACCGCCGAACTGAGGGCCGCCGTCATCATCGGCTCCGGCTCCGTCTCCTTCGAGATGCTCCGCTACCTGACCGAACGCCTGCCCGTCATGGTCACCCCCCGCTGGGTCAACACCCGCATCCAGCCCATCGCCGTCCGCGACGTGCTCCGCTACCTCGTCGGTGCCGCCGCCCTGCCGCCGCAGGTCAACCGGGCCTTCGACATCGGCGGACCGGACGTCCTGACCTACCGGCTGATGATGCAGCGCTACGCGAGGGCGGCCGGCCTGCCCAGACGGCTGATCGTGCCCGTGCCCGTGCTGTCCCCGGCCCTGTCCAGCCACTGGGTCGGCCTGGTCACCCCCGTCCCCGGCCCGCTCGCCCGCCCGCTGGTGGAGTCCCTGCGGCACGAGGTGGTGTGCGGCGAGCACGACATCGCCCGCTGGATCCCCGACCCGCCAGCGGGGCTGACCGGATTCGACCGCGCAGTCGAACTCGCGCTGCGCTGCATCCGCGAGGCCCGGGTCACCACCCGCTGGTCCTCCGCCTCACTCCCCGGAGCCCCCAGCGACCCGCTGCCCACCGACCCTGCGTGGGCCGGCGGCAGCCTCTACCAGGACCTCCGTGAACGTCGGGTGGCAGCCGATCCCGCCGCCGTGTGGCGGGTCGTCGAGGGCCTCGGTGGCGAGAACGGCTGGTACTCCCTCCCGTTCGCCTGGGCGTTGCGCGGCACCCTCGACCGCCTGGCCGGCGGCGCCGGCCTCCGCCGGGGCCGGCGCGACCGCGACCGGCTACGGGTCGGCGACGTCCTCGACTTCTGGCGGGTGGAGGAGATCGAGCCCGGACGCCTGCTGCGCCTGCGGGCCGAGATGCGCCTGCCGGGCCTGGCCTGGCTCGAACTGGGGGTCACCGCCGATGGTGACGGCGGCGCGCGCTACCGCCAACGCGCCCTGTTCCACCCGCACGGACTGGCCGGCCACGCCTACTGGTGGTCGCTGGCACCCTTCCACGCCCTGGTGTTCGACGCCATGGCGCGCAACATCACGGAACGCGCACATCAGGCGGCGTGAGCCGCACGGGCCCGGCACGGCAACGACACCCTTCGCACCCTGGCCGCACGCGTCCTTGCCGCACGCTCCTTGCCTCGGGTCCTTGCCCGTACCCGGACCAATCCGCGGTGCGGTCGGCTCCGAAGGCTCGGTGCAGAGCAGCGCGGGCCGCGGTGCGGCCCGGACCAGCGAAGGACCCGCCCATGACCGTCTCGATCGCCTTGTTCAGCCAGGACCTGCGCCTGCACGACAACCCCGTCCTGCACGCCGCTTGCACCGCGTCCGACCAGGTGGTGCCTCTGTTCGTCGTCGATCCCGCTGTCGAGGCGGCGGGCTTCGCCGCGCCCAACCGGCAGGCCTTCCTGGCCGACTGCCTCGCCGACCTGGACGCCTCGCTGCGCCGCACCGGCTCCCGGCTGACCGTACGCCGCGGCGGAACCGCCGAGCAGACCGCCCGGGTCGCCGCCGAGACCAGGGCCGTGACGGTGCATGTCGCCGCCGGGGTGAGCGGCTTCGCCCGGCGGCGCGAGGAACGGTTGCTCGCCCTGTTCGGCGACCGCCTGCACGTCCACGACGCCTCCGTGACGGTGGTCCCACCGGGCCGGATCACCCCGGTCGGCCGTGACCACTACGCGATCTTCACCCCCTACCACCGCGCCTGGCTGCAGACTCCCCACCGGACGGTGCTGGACGCGCCCCGGGTCATCCGCACGCCGAGCGGCATCGGCAGCGAGAACCTGGTCGTCAGCGGCCCCTTCTCGCCGGGCCTGCCCCGCGGCGGCGAGGTTGCGGCCCGGGCGCGGTGGCGCCGCTGGGACGTCGACGAGTACGCCGAGGTGCACGACGACCTGGCAGCCGACTCGACCTCCCGGCTCTCCCCGTATCTGCACTTCGGGTGCCTGTCGCCCGCGGAGCTGACGGCCCGTGCCCTCCAGCGCGGCAGCACCGGGGCGCAGGCGTTCGTGCGGCAGCTCGCCTGGCGCGACTTCCACCACCAGGTCCTCGCCGCCCGCCCCGACGCCGCGCACCGCGACTACCGCACCAGGGACGACCACTGGCACCACGACGAGCACGAGGCCGAAGCCTGGCGCCAGGGCCGCACCGGCTACCCGATCATCGACGCCGGGATGCGTCAGCTCGCCCACGAGGGCTGGATGCACAACCGGGCCCGCCTTCTTACGGCGAGCTTCCTCGCCAAGACCCTCTACCTGGACTGGCGGATCGGCGCCGCCCACTTCCTGTCCCTGCTGGTCGACGGCGACGTCGCCAACAACCAGCTCAACTGGCAGTGGGTCGCCGGCACCGGCACCGACACCAGGCCCAACCGGATCCTCAATCCGCTGCGCCAGGCCGACCGTTACGACCCCGACGGGACCTATGTGCGCCGGTGGCTGCCGGAACTCGCCCACCTGCCCGGACCGGCCGTCCACCGCCCCTGGCTGCTCGCCCCCGACTACCCGGACCCGATCATCGCCCCGGACGCCCTGACGGTCCGGCTCCGCCGTGCCCGGGCGCTGGACTGAACCCGTCCGCCCGCCCGAACCCCGCCGAACGACACGAACGGAAGCACATGACGCCCGGCGACACCCCCGCCACGACCTACCGCGACCTACGGGCCCTGGCCATCAACTGCACCCTCAAGCGCTCCCCGGAACGCAGCCACACCAGGGCCTGATCGACGTCAGCACCGGGATCACGGAACGCGAGGGCGTCGACGTCGAGGTCCTGCGCGCGGTGGACATCGACGTCGCGACGGGCGCCTGGCCGGACATGACCGAGCACGGCTGGGACACCGACGAGTGGCCGGTGATCTACTCCAAGGTGATGGCGGCCAACACTCCCCGCCTCGCAAGGAGTCGCCTGACTCCAATCAGAGTGGCCTTCCCCGAAGCGCGATTGGCCGGCTCCACCCCGACCAGGCTCCCCATCGCCGTTCCCCTGTTCTAAGGGAAGGTCAGCACGTGGACTGTCCAGCAGGGCAGAGGGCTTTACCTGTGGCCCCGGCGTAGGCTGCTGCTTCGACGGCCGCACGGTGGGCGACCCTCACGGCGCGGGCAATGGCGTAGTAGGCGTCATCGGCGTAGTAGCCGCCGCCGCCGTAGTAGCCGTAGTCGTACGTGAAGTAGGCCGCGTCGAGGGCCGCATGGTGGGCGACGTTCGCGGCACGGGCAACGGCGTAGAAGGCGTCCTCGGTGGCGCGGACGGTGGCAGCGGCGCTCGGGGTGCTACTGATGTTGCGTGTGCTGGAGCCCGTGTCACCTGCCGGGACCGCGGCGACACCATTTTCGGGAGCAGGCAGTGCCTCTGCCTGCGCTGCGGCGCCAACGATCATGTGCCCGGCTGGGGCGGCGACGGCTGGTACAGCGGAAGCCAGAACCCCTCCCAACACAGCGCAAACCACACCTACGCGCACAGCGCGGGGTGAATACCTTCTCATTGCCAAACCCTTCCACTCTTCCACGAGGCACATCGGGAGACGGCCACCAGTCAGGAGACGGCCACCGGGCCCCAGCACGACAACCGCACTCGGGAACACGCCGGTCACACCGCCGCAGGCGACTGCCTGCTCCTCCACTCTCAAACACCGTGCCCGCCCCCGCCATCCCCACCACCCATCCGGGGCCCGGACCTAGTACTGCAACCGCACTTGATCATGGTTGACTTGGCGAGTGGTTGATCTTGGGGTGGGGCAGGTCGAGGAGTGGAAGGCGGCGCTGGCGGGGTTGCA
>NZ_JBSFJV010000055.1:0-56315 GCF_053598235.1 Kitasatospora sp. NPDC001159 | reverse complement strand
CCGGCGACATCGGCGAACCGGGTGCCCGGCCGCTCCGCCTCGATGATCTTCGCCCGGGCTCCGGGGTTCCCCGCACCCCGAACGCCCCTCAACCCAAAGGACCTCCGATGCTCACCTGCTCCCACCTCGACGCGATCGCCGTCGAGCCCGTCGAGCCCGCAGACCCTGCCGAACCGGCCTCCTGCCGGGAGTGCCTGGCGACCGGTGCCGACTGGGTCCACCTGCGCCGCTGCCTGACGTGCGGCCGCATCGGCTGCTGCGACTCCTCGACGAACAAGCACGCCAGCCGCCACTACGAGGCGACCGGCCACCCCCTCATCGCCTCCCACCAGCCGGGCGAGGGCTGGATCTGGTGCTTCCCCGACCGGCTCCTCCTGGACTCCGTCGAATGACCACCGCCGCGACCGCCCCGGCCCGGAAGCCGGTGATCCTCGCGGTGGACGACGATCCCCAGGTGCTCCGCGCCGTCCGCCGCGATCTGCGCTCCGCGTACGCCGACGACTAC
The DNA here is from genome assembly GCF_053598235.1 of Kitasatospora sp. NPDC001159. Classification (NCBI taxonomy): domain Bacteria; kingdom Bacillati; phylum Actinomycetota; class Actinomycetes; order Kitasatosporales; family Streptomycetaceae; genus Kitasatospora; species Kitasatospora sp. NPDC001159. Next base: position 55,810 of record NZ_JBSFJV010000055.1, on the reverse strand, counting down.
CGGGTGCTGAGCGCCTCGTCCGCTACCGAGGCCTTGAGCGTCCTGGACGCCCTGGACGAGCGCTCACAGGACCCGGCGCTCTTCCTCGTGGACCAACGGATGCCGGACATGACCGGCGTCGACTTCCTGCTGGAGGCCGTGAGCCGCTACCCGGACGCCAAGCGCGTGCTGCTCACCGCGTTCGCCGAGACCGAGGCCGCGATCACCGCCATCAACAGGGTGCGGCTCGACTACTACCTCATGAAACCCTGGGACCCACCCGCCGAGCGGCTCTTCCCCGTGCTGGACGACCTGCTCTCCGACTGGGCCGCCGCGTACCGTCCCGCCTACCGGGGAATCCGCGTCGTCGGGCACCCCGTCTCCGCCGGGACGCACTCCGTACGGGACTTCCTCACCCGCAACGGCGCGCCCTTCCGCTTCCTGAACGCGGAAACCGACCCGGAGGCCCGGCTGCTGCTGGCCGAACACCCGCAGGCCGGGCTGCCACTGGTGGTCTTCCCCGAGGGAGCACCGCTCTCCGCTCCCGGCACCGCCGAACTCGCCGACCGCCTCGGCCTGGCCACCACCGCGTCCCGACCGCACTACGAGACGGTGATCGTCGGCGCCGGCCCGGCCGGCCTCGCGGCCGGTGTGTACGCGGCCTCGGAGGGCCTGTCCACGCTGCTGCTGGACGCCGACTCGCCCGGCGGACAGGCCGGGACGTCGAGCCTGATCGAGAACTACCTGGGCTTCCCCGCCGGGCTGTCGGGCGGCGACCTCGCCCGGCGCGCGGTCAGCCAGGCCACCCGTTTCGGCGCGGAACTGCTCCACCCGGTGGACGTCGTCGGGCTCCGGCGGGCCGACCCCGCCCGGATCCTGACGCTGGCCGACGGCTCCGAGATCAGCGCCGAGACCGTGCTGGTGGCCACCGGGGTCTCCTACAACCGCCTGGAGGTGCCAGGCGCGGAGCGGTTCGAGGGCGCGGGCCTGTACTACGGGGCCGCGACCACCGAGAGCAGTTCATGCATCTCGCACCACGTCCACATCATCGGCGGCGCCAACTCATCCGGACAGGCCGCCATCCACTTCTCCCGGTACGCGGCCAAGGTGACCGTGCTGGTACGGGGTGACTCGCTGGAAGCCGGGATGTCCCGGTACCTCGTTGACGAGATCCGCCGGGCGCCGAACATCGAGGTGCGCCTCACCACCCGGGTCCTCGCGCTGGACGGAAGGGACCGGCTGGAACACATCACTCTCCTGGACGACGCTGCCGGCCGCAGGACCGTGGAGCCCGCCAACTTCGTCTTCACCTTCATCGGGGGGCGGCCCCGCACCGACTGGCTGCACGGCGTCGTGGACTGCGACGACCGCGGCTTCGTCCTGACCGGGCCCGACCTCATGAGCTCCGGCGAACCGCCGGCCTCCTGGCCGCCGGGACGCGTCCCCTTCCTGCTGGAGACCAGTGTCCCGGGCGTGTTCGCGGCCGGAGACGTGCGCGCCCACTCGATCAAGCGCGTCGCCTCGGGCGTCGGCGAGGGCGCCATGGCCGTCGCCCTCATCCACCGCTACCGGTCGGACGGCTGACGCACTGCCGATGTCCGGCGATGAACGCACGGCGCCCCCTGGCAGGACCCGGCTCCGACACCTGCCGCCTCATGTGGATAATCCCTTCCGTGACCTCAGGGATGGCCCGCCACAGGTGGCGGTCGGCACTTCGCGCCTTCGTCCTCTTCCTCGTGTGCGGTGGGCTCAGCCTCGTCGCCTGCGGGATGGTGATGCACCGCCCTGCTGGTGCGGCGCCATGGGGTGGACTCCTCTTCGGGGCGACCGTGTGCGCGACGCTCACCTCGGTGTTGCCACCTCGACGACGCCGCTGACCTCCCCTGCGGAAGCCGACGGGTCACGGGGTGCCGAGGGCGGCCTCCTCGCGGTCGAGGTCGTGCTGGAGGCGGCGGCGGGTGGTGTCGCTGATGCGGTGTTCGTCGTAGAGACGGTGCAGCTCGGTGCTCTGGACGGCGATGACCTCGTGGCGCAGCTGCCGGTAGGCGGCGTCGGCGGTGCTTCCGTCGGGGGCTTCGGGATTGCGGTCGAGGCGTGCGGTGAGGCCGCGCCGTACCCGGTCGAGGGCGGTGTCGGGCATGGCCTCCAGGGTGGCGAGGTGGTCGACGTGGTCGAGGGCGGCGCGGTTGAGGGCGTCGCGGGCGTCGTCCTCCTCGCGGGCGGTGTGCTCGGGTTCGAGGGCGAGTCCGGAGCGGTTGACCACGGCGGCGAGGGTCAGGCCCTGGACGACGAGGGTGAACACGACGACCGAGGTGGTGAGCACCAGGACCAGCGGTCGTCCGGTGAGCTTGGTGCCGTCGTCGGTGACCAGCGGGATGGACAGGGCGGCGGCCAGCGGCATGACGCCGCGGGTACCGGCCCAGGTGACCACGCCGGCAACCCGCCAGGACAGTCGGCCGCGGCCCTGGGTGGGCTTGATCGCGCGGGTCAGCGGCAGCGTGGACAGCACCCGCACCGCGATCAACACGGCGGCTAGCGCGAGTGCCTGCAGCGGCCAGAGGCCAGTGCCAGCCGGAAGGTCCCGGACCAGCGTCGGCAGTTCCAGGCCGACGATGGAGAAGACGACGCTCTCCAGCAGGAACACCACCACCGCGTACACGGCGTGCAGCTGGAGGCGGATGTGGGCGTCGGTGAGGCGGTGGCCGGAGCGGCCGAGCAGGACCCCGGCGACCACGACCGAGGTGACGCCGGAGGTGTGCACGGATTCGGCGAGCACGTAGGCGGCGTACGGGGTGACCAGGGCGATCACGGTCTCCAGCACCGGGTCGGTGGTGCGGCGGCGCACCAGCCAGACCAGGCCCGCGAGGGCGGCACCGACCAGGCTGCCGCCCCCGCCGAGCAGCAGGAACTCCCCGCCCGCCTCGGGCAGACTCACCGAGGCGCCCACGGCCACCGCGATACCGACGGCGACCTTGAACAGGACGAGCGAGGTGGCGTCGTTGAACAGGCTCTCGGCCTGCACCAGGACCTGGACCCGCCCGGGCAGGGCGAGTCGGCGGCCGAGCGCGGTGACCGCCACCGGGTCGGTACTGGCCAGCACAGCACCGAGGACGAAGGCCATCGCGGGCGGCAGTCCAGCCACGGCGACGGCCGTGAAGCCGACAGCGGCGGCGGAGGCGAAGACCAGGCCGAAGGAGAGGATCGTCACCGGCCGCCACACCGTCCGCAGGTCCCGCAGCGACAGTTCCTCCGCGGAGGCGTACAGCAGTGGCGGCAGCACCACCATGCCGATGATCTGCGGTGGGACGTGCAGGGCGGGGACACCGGGTATCAGCGCCGCCCCGACGCCGGCCAGGACCAGCAGCGAGGGCGCGGGCATGCGCAGCCGCCGGGCGAAGGTGGCCACGGTCGTGGCCAAAACCACCAGGACGAGAACGATCCCTACAACGCGCATCGGCGGAAAAGACCTCATCACGACGAACGGGGTCACCGCCGCCGATCGCCGCAGTCGTCCCCCGAGCCGACCAGGCTTCCCGGCACACCTGCGGCCATCTTATCGGGACATTAGCGGGGAGTGGCAGGGCATATTCCCACGTCGCCCGGAACACGGTCCGCGCACACGGGGCGCGAGCGCCGCAGCCGGTCTCCCGGTGCGGCTCCGTACGTGTGAGGACGACCATGGAGACGGAGGTGGTCAGCCGCAGGGCTCACCTGCGGCGGAGGCGTCCGAGCCCGTACCGGGTTCCACCGGGCGGCCGGGAAGGACGGCGGTGATGCCTCGCGGCCGGTTGCGGGTCTACCTCGGGGCCGCTCCCGGGGTCGGCAAGACGTACGACATGCTCGCCGAGGGGCAGCGGCGTGCCTCACGCGGGACCGACGTCGTGATCGCGTACGTCGAGGACTACGGCCGGCCGCTGACCCGCCGGATGGCCGAAGGCCTGGAGACCGTACCCCGCCGGACCATGCCGTACCGGGGGTGTGCTTTCACCGAGATGGACCTGGACGCGGTGCTCACCCGTCGCCCGCAGGTCGCACTGGTCGACGAGCTGGCACACAGCAACGTCCCCGGTTGCCGGCACGAGAAGCGCTGGCAGGACGTGGAGGAACTCCTGGAGGCCGGAATCGACGTCATCTCCACGGTCAACATCCAGCACCTGGAGTCACTCAACGACGTCGTGGAACGGATCACCGGCATCCGCCAGCGCGAGACGATCCCCGACGACGTGGTCCGCCGAGCCGACCAGATCGAACTGGTCGACATGTCCGCCGAGGCCCTGCGCAGGCGGATGGCGCACGGCAACATCTACCCGCCGGAGAGGATCGACGCAGCGCTCACGAACTTCTTCCGCCCCGGCAACCTGACCGCCCTGCGGGAGCTCGCCCTGCTCTGGGCGGCCGACCGGGTCGAGGAAGCCCTGCTGCGCTACCGCCACGACCACGGCATCCAGCAGCCATGGGGCACTCGGGAACGCGTCCTGGTCGCACTGTCCGGCGGGCCCGAGGGCGACACCCTGATCCGGCGGGCCAAGCGCACCGCCTCCCGCGGGGCCGGTGGCGAGTTCCTCGCCGTCCACGTCACCCGCGACGACGGGCTGGCCAGCGCGTCCCCGCAGCTGCTGACCCACCAGCGTGGCCTGGTGGAGAGCCTCGGCGGGAGCTGGCACACGGTGACCGGCGGCGACCCGGCGCAGACGGTCCTGGCGTTCGCCCGGCAGGTCAACGCCTCCCAGATCGTGATCGGCGCCACCCGCCGCAGCCGCTTCAAGGGCCTGTTCAGCCGCGGCACCGGGGAGGCCATCATCGAGGGCTCCGGTGACGACATCGACGTCTACGTCGTCACCCACTCCGAAGCCGCCCATGGCCGGTTCCTGCACCGTCACCGGCCTCGCGAAGAGGATTGACCACGACCTTTCCGGCCTGGCCGGGTCGTCCACGGGAAACGTTTCGGACACCCGTTGGTCTCGCCCGCATGACGCCGCCGTCAAAGCCGCGTCAAGGTTCCGAATCACCCGTATGGAAGGCGTCAGGAAACTATGACGCGCTCCATATGGCTGGTTTGCTGCCCTCTGCCGGTTCCTCCGCCGGTGCCGCGCACGCCTCCGGCCAGTGCCTGCGGCGTCCCCCATATCCCCCACCTGGTGGAACTCATGCTCGATCTCGTGTTCGTCGGCCTCACGGTTGCCGTGTTCGCCGTCATCGCTCTGGTCGCGAAGGGGGTGGAGAAGCTGTGAGCGCCGAGAATCTCGCAGGTCTCATCGTCGCCGTCGCTCTCGTCGGCTACCTCGTCGTCGCGCTGATCTTCCCGGAGAAGTTCTGATCATGAGCTCCACTCTCGCGGGCTGGATGCAGGCCCTCGCCCTCGTCGGCGCGCTGGCCCTGTGCTACCGCCCCCTCGGCGACTACATCGCCAAGCTCCTCACCACCGCCAAGCACCTCAGAGTCGCAAGTGCGTTGTGCGGCCGTCGGCTCATGGACGCCGGTCAGTCCTCGTCGAACTCCTCGTACTCCTCGCGCAGGTTCTCCAGCAGCCCCACCCAGAGGTCGGACTTGTCCGGTCCCTGGCCCAACTGCGCCACCAGCGCCTCGAATTCGTCCAGCGCGGTCTGAGCGTCGCCGTTGACGATCCGCTCCTCGAAGCCGGCCAGCAGCCCCAGCGCGCCGATCACCTCGGGCAGCGAATCGGCCGCCCAGCCGCCGTGGCCGCGTCCGGTGGTCCAGCCGTCCGAGTTGTAGATCTCGACGACGCCGCACTCGGCGTCCACCATCAGGTGCCAGTCGTCGAACTTGCCGACGCAGTAGGCCAGGCCCGCCGGGGAGTCGTCCTCGGGGTCACGGGCGTACAGCTCCTCGGTGTCCGCCTCCCACATGCCGCGCTCGGGCAGGTCCGCCGAGTCGTAGCCGACGAAGTCCAGCTCGACGGCCGGAATGCCGACCTCGGTCAGGAACGCCCGGGCCGTGCCCGACTCCAGCCCCTCGGGCAGCGTCTCGGGCCGCCACAGCGTGCCCTCGCCGAAGCAGGACTCCAGCCAGGCCGCGGTGGGGTTCCTGGCGGCGGCCAGCAGCTCGGCGTGCGGCCCGTCGGCTACCTCCGCGGCATCGGTGGCGGCGGTCGTGTCGGTCGCGGTCATCGGTCCATCTCCCCCGGTCAGAGCGGTGCAGGGGCCCCATTCAAGCGCACCGCACCGACAGCAGGTGTCACCGGGTCAGCTCCTCCGGGGCTCTCCACCTCGGTGCTGAAGGACCATCTGGCGGCCGGCCACCCGGCGATCGCCCGGGTGGACTACCTGTGGCGGCACCTGGCGGCTACGCCACCTGCGGCCAGATGGCGGTCGTCATCGGCTGACCGGCCGGAACCGGCAGCGCGGTTCCGGCCGGCCTCAGGGCGATCGCCTAGAAGAAGGAGTCGTCATCGTCCTCGTAGTAGTTGTTGACGACCACGTGGGGCTCGTCGTCGCTCAGCGCCTCGTTCAGCAGCATGCCGCCGACCAGGCCGGCCGCGCCGGCACCGATCATCGCGCCGGTGCCGAAGCGCCGGCCCTGGTCCTGCTGGCCGGGCACCTGCGGGTGGCCTTGCTGGACCTGCTGGACCGGCTGCGGGTAGCCGGCCTGCGGCGGGGTGTAGAACGGCGGGACGGTGGTCTGCACCCGCTGGGCGCAGGTGGCACAGGCCTCGACCTGGCGCGGCACGCCCCACTGCGGCTGCCACAGCACGGCGGTCGAACCGTAGCCGTGCGAGGGGTCGAAGAAACACGTCACGGGTGAACTCCCTGTTGCTGGCTGGGTCTTCGGAACAGCGGGCGCCACCGCAGGGGCGGCGGGCACGGGAGCCGGGGCGGGCGTCGGCACGGCGGGCACGGGCTGCAGGACGTCGACGCCGAAGTCCGTGGCGATGCCCCCGAGCCCCGAGGCGTACCCCTGCCCGACGGCCCGGAACTTCCAGTCCGTGCCGTGCCGGTAGAGCTCGCCGAACACCATCGCCGTCTCGCTGCCGGCCTCCGGCCGCACGTCGTAGCGGGCCACCTCGGCGCCGCCGTCCGCGTCGGCGATCCGGATGTAGGCGCCACGGACCTGCCCGAAGGTCTGCCGCCGCTGGGCCGCGTCGTAGATCGCCACCGCGAAGACGATCTTCTCGACGTCAGCGGCGACCTCCGCGAGCCGGACCTCGATCCGCTCGCGGTCGTCACCCGTGCCGCTGCCGCCCTGGTGGCGGACCGAGCCGTCCGGACTTTGCAGGTTGTTGAAAAAGACGAAGTGCTGGTCCGTGAGGACCTTCCCGGACGCCCCGCAGAGCAGCGCGCTGGCGTCCAGGTCGTACCCGCCACCGGCCGTCCAGCCCAGGCCCACCCGGACCACCCGCAGCCCGGGGGCCTGCTTGCCCAGGGAGACGTTGCCGCCCTTCGCCAGGGCCACACTCATGGGGTTTCCTCCACTACCGTCCGAAACACGCTGTTCGACCACGACAACGCTGTAGATGTCACGCCGGTTCCCGGTTCCAGCACCAGGGCCTCGTCAGTACCGCACCGGGAGTTCCAGCAGGCCACGGGCCCGGATGGCGGGCCGGTGGCGCAGCTCCCCGACCGGGACGTCCAGGGCGAGGTCGGGGAACCGGCGCAGCAGCGCGGACAGCGCGAGGGAGGTCTCCATCCGGGCCAGCGGGGCGCCCAGGCAGTAGTGGATGCCGTGGCCGAGGGCGAGGTGACCGTTCTCGCGACGGCGCAGGTCGAGCCGGTCGGGGTCGGTGAACTGCTCGGGGTCGCGGTTGGCGGAGGCCAGCGAGAGCAGCACGGTCTCGCCCGCCGGGACGGTGACCCCGCCGATGATGACGTCCTCGCGCGGGAAGCGGCGGATGGCCAGCGGGGCGGGACCGTCGAAGCGGGCGAACTCCTCGACGGCGCCCGCGATCAGCTCCGGCTCGGCGCGCAGGGCGGCGAGCTGCTCGGGGTGGGTGAGCAGGGCGAGGACGGCGTTGGCGATCAGGTGGACGGTGTTCTCGTAGCCGCCGAAGAGGATCACGAAGGCGAGCGAGGTCAGCTCGTCCTCGCTCAGGCTGTCCTGTTCGTCCCGGACCGCGATCAGGTCGGAGAGCAGGTCGTCGGCCGGTTCGGTGCGCTTGCGCTCGATCAGGCCGGTGAAGAAGCCGAGCATCGACGTGACGGCGGCGCGGGCCTGCTCGGGTCGGGCCGGGTCCGGGGTGATCAGGGTGTCGGTCCAGGAGCGGAAGTCCAACCGGTCGTCCTCGGGGACGCCGAGCAGGTCGCAGATGACCGTGATCGGCAGCGGCGCGGCATAGTTCGCCACCAGGTCAGTGCGACCCAACGGCTCGATGGTGTCGAGGAGTTGCTCGGCTACCCGCTCGATCGGCGCGCGCAGGGCGCTGACCCGGCGCGGGGTGAAGGCCTGGGAGACGAGGCGGCGGATCCGGGTGTGGTCCGGCGGGTCCATGTTGAGCAGGTTGGCGTCCAGCGCGGGCGGCAGCGAGAGGCCCTTGTAGTTGCCGGGTGCGGCGTGCGCCTTGTCGAGGGCGAGGCTGGGGTCGGCGAGCGCCTGGCGGACGTCCGGGTAGCGGGTCACCAGCCAGACGGGCAGCCCGTCCGGGCCGACGATCCGTTGCACGGGCGCCTCGGCGCGCAGCTTGGCGTAGGTGCCGTACGGGTCGGCGATCAGGGACTTCACGGTCGGGTCGAGAGGTGTCACCCGGTCAGCCTACGGGTACGGGACGGGCGCTCTGGCGGGGCGTCAGCCCGACACCTATTGTCGGTGGACATGACACAGCTTCGCCGTGCCACCAGACGTACCGTCGGCCGCGCCGCCACCCTGGCCGCCGTCCTCGCCGGGACGCTCGCCGCCCTGCTGGTCCCCGCCGCCGCCCACGCCGACCGGGCCGGCTGCCGGTCCGCCACCACCGCGCCCCTGGACGCCGAACAGGCCCGCCTCCAGGACGCCCGGACCGCCACCTTCACCGAGCGCTCCGGCCTCGACGACCTGCTCGCGGGCTTCCCGGCCGCGCTCTGCGCCGCCCGCAACGCCCACCGCGCCGAGCGGGTGGTGGACGCCTGGGGCCGGGCGCTCTGGCAGGCCGGCGTCGACCGCGCCCAGGGCCGCCGGCCGGGCGGCGACCTGTCCGCCCGCGACGACCGCCCGCTGTACTGGACCAGGCTCGCCATGACCGCCCAACTCGCCCGCTGGCAGCCGAAGTTCGATGTCGACCAGGCCGGCCTTCGGGCCCGCCTCGAGGACGCCTCACGCGGTCTGGACGACCGCTTCACCGGCGACCCCGGCATCCGGCGGATCTTCGTCAGCGGCTTCGACCCGTACGGTCTGGACACCGAACCACGCCGCGCCAACCCCTCCGGCGCGGCCGTCCTGCAACTGCACGGACAGCGGATCACCCTCGTCGACGGCAGCACCGCCGAAGTCCGGGCCGTCGTCCTGCCGGTGCGCTACGGCGACTTCAACGACGGCATCGTGGAGCGCGCCTTCGGCCCGCGCCTGCTGCCCGGCCCGCAGTCCGCCGACCTGATCACCAGCATCAGCCAGGGCTACCCCGGAAAGTTCACCCTGGAGGCCTGGGCCGGCCGAGCCCGCTCCGCCGACCCGGCCACCGACAACGTGGGCGCGCTCTCCGGCGGCACCCGCAACCACCCGGTCGACGCCCCGGGCCTGGCCGACGGCCCCGAGTTCATCCACACCACCCTGCCCACGGACGCCATGACGGCCGTCCAGCAGCCCTACCCGGTCCTCCTCAACACCCCCGTCACCGAGATCCCCGAGGGCTCCACCACCCCCGTCGTCCGCCCCGACGGCCCCACCCCCTGCTCCCGCGCCGTTGCCGGCGGCGGCGGAGGCTACCTCTCCAACGAGGTCGCCTACCGCTCCAACCGCCTCCGCCTCGACCTCGCCCCCGACCTCCCCGGCGGGCACCTGCACACCCCGGTCCTCACCGGGCTCCCGGCGGACCAGGCGCGGGTCACGTCGCCGGAGTTCGAGCGGAACGAGGCGGCGATCTCGGACCAGGTGGGGGCGATCCTGCGCGGCGCGAGGCTCTGAGGAGCGGACGTCGATCAGGTGCGCCTATGCCGGGAGGGCGAAGCGCGTCCCCGCCGCCCGGGTGCGCGAGCACGCGATCTCCGCGTACGCCGCCTCCTGCCCCGCCCAGTGCGAGCCCTCGACCGACTTGCCGCGTTCGAGGTCCTTGTACACCTCGAAGAAGTGGGTGACCTCCAGCAGGTCGAACTCCGGCAGGTCGCCGACGTCCCGCAGGTCGGCGTAGCGCGGGTCGTGGGCCGGAACGCAGAGCACCTTCTGGTCCGGGCCGCGCTCGTCCCGCATCACCCACATGCCGACCGCCCGGCAGGTGAGCACACAGCCGGGGACGGCCGGCTCGCCGCCGAGGACGAGCGCGTCGAGGGGTTCGCCGTCGCCGCCGAGGGTGCCTTCGACGTAGCCGTAGTCGGTGGGGTAGCGGGTGGCCGTGAAGAGGGTGCGGTCGAGGCGGATGCGGCCCGCGTCGAAGTCCATCACGTACTTGTTCCGGGACCCCTGGGGGATCTCGATCACGACCTCGAACTCCGCGAACTCCACCGTCGCCTCCTCCTCGGATCCTGGGAAGATTGTCCTGGGGAGATTGTCCGCCGTCAGGGCCCCGTAGGCGGCCATCGAAACGACACCCGCCGTTCGGGGTCAACCGATGGCATCCGCGCCATGGGGAGCTGGCGGGTCACGGTCACGGACCACCGACGCGAGCGCGGCGGTCGGCCGCAGGGGCGTCCGGAGGGGCCGCCGGCGCGACGCGACGGGTGGGAGGTACACGGCCGGGGCGAGCTCAGCTGCGTCGACGCCACCGGCCGGGTACTGCCGGACGGCACCCTGATGGTGCTGGACGCGGGGGTGCTGCGTGCGGTCGGGCAGGAGTTGGACGACGCCGTGCTGGGCGAGCTGCACCCACTGGCCCCGGACGAGCGACCCCGCTTCAGACACGCCTCAGCGGCTCACCGCACCACCGGCAGTTCCAGCACCGACCCCCGCTCCCCGCCGTACCCGATCCGGTAGCCGGCCTGCCCGTCGGCCGGGAGCAGCTGGAAGGAGTCAGGGTTGGCGGCAGCGACGGTGAGCCGGATCCGCTCGCCCGCGCGGAAGAGCACCGAGACCGGCTGGAGGTCGATCACCACCCGCTGTGCCCTGCCCTGCGGGAAGGGCTCGGCGTCACCGGCCGCGTAGGTCCGGGGCGTGCGCAGCCTGCGCCAGTCGGGATTGTCGTCCCGGTCGGCCACCGCACGGTCGGTCAGGGCGAGTTGCCCCTCCGTCAGATAGGTGACCCGCCCGTCCGGTGCGACGTCCTCCAGGTACACGTGCAGCGCTCCCTGCGCCGAGCCGGCCAGGCCGGTGACGTCGAGGGTGACCTTGCCGTTGCCGGTGACCCGGGTGTCCTCGGTCAGCGGCGCGGTCGTGTAGCTGAGCAGCTTGGCGTCCACGGCGGCCCGGTCGGGGTAACTGACCTTGTCCCCGCTGAGGTTGGTGTTCCAGCGGTCGAACGGGCCGGTGCCGGCGGTCGGGTCGAGGCGCAGCAGGTCGGAGCCGGGGCGCCGGTCGCCGTCGTCGTTCCTCCCCCGGCTCAGGCTGTTGCCCTCGCCGAGGAGGAGCCGCCGGGTGCGGGTGCCGGGCAGCGGCCAGCGGGTGGTGGTGCGCCAGACACCCTCGTTGAAGGTGTAGTAGTGCACCTGCCGCTGCCCGTCGGGGTGGGCGCCGTCCCGTACGTAGCGGTCGAAGAACGCGTAGGTGCGCTGGTCGATTTGGTCGTGTTCCGGTTCGGTGAGCGGCCGGGCGGGCTGGAACGGGTCGGCGAACCAGCCGGAGCCGTGGTTCCACGGGCCGATCCAGTCGTCCTGGGTGTTGGACAGGCCGGTGAGCTGGGAGAGCACCCCGTTGGCCGTGCCCGCGTCGAGCCAGCCGGCCCGGGTCAGCACCGGTACCCCGCCGTCCTCGACCTCGTCGGCCTTCTCACCGACGCTGCCGACGGTCCAGCTCTGCGGGCCGTCCCGGTAGTCGCGGTAGGCGCCGGTGTGGGCCATCGCAACCAGGTTGGCGTTGTTCGCGTGCTCGGCGCGGGCGGCGGTCAGCAGCGCCGGCCCGTCCGGGCCGTCGACCGGCCGGGGGATGAGGCCCGTGAGGCCGGTGTGTTCGCAGAGCTGCCGGGTCTCCTCGCTGGTCTCGCAGGTGGTGCCACCGGCCTGGTCGAGGATGCGCAGCATCAGCGCGTACGGGGCGAGCCGGGGCTCGATCAGCAGGCCGCCGGGGCGCGCCAGGTCCTCGTACGGGTCGAAGTCGTAGGAGATGGGTGTGGCGGCGGCGATGTGGTGGTTGCCCAGGGCGGTGGCCAGCATGGCGGTGTCGCCGCCGTAGGAGGTGCCGGTGGTGCCGACCCGGCCGTTGGACCAGGGCTGGGCGGCGATCCAGTCACTGAGCGGGCCGCTGTCGGCGACGGCGTCGGAGCCGAGTTCGGAGGTCAGGGTGCCGAAGGAGGCGCCGGTGCCGCGCAGGTCGGCGGCGACGTACGCGTAGCCGCGGGCGTTCCACAGTTCGGCGGCGCCGCTGGTGCCGCCGGGCTGGCCGGGTTGGACCCTGGCGCGCCAGTAGCGCTGGGTGACCAGGACGGTGGGCAGGTTGGCGCCGGGCAGGGTGCCGGGCGGGAGGTAGACGTCGACGGCGAGGCGGACGCCGTCGGGCATGGTGACGTAGCGCGACTGGAGGTGCGGTTCGACAGTGGGTGCGGCCACGGACGGGGCCGCCGCGAGGCCCAGCAGCGTGAGCACCGAGAGGCCTGTCGCCAGCGAACGGCGAAGCGTCCCCCGCCTCACCGGGCGGTCGCCTTCCAGGGGCCTGCCTCGGGCCGCGCCTCGGTGCCCGTCCACGGCCAGGGCGGCATGCGGACCTCGGCGCCGTCCGGGGCGGACACCACGGGGGCGTCACCGACCTCGGCGGTCTCGTAGGAGTGGTGCACTGTCTGGTTGCTCATCGACGCCCCGGCCTCTCTCGTCTCACGGAGTTCCTGGGCTCGTCCCCCACCGCCGATGAGACCACGGCCGCCCGAGAGCCCGCCATACGCTCCGACGCGTACCCGCCCCTGAACCAACCCCGAGCCGCTACCCCGAGATGCCCCCGAACTCGCGTACCGCGTCGGTGACGATGGCCTCCAGCCGGGCGTGGTGGGCGCCGCGCCAGTAGGCCTGTCCGCAGTCGGCGCACTGGGCGAAGGCGTCGTAGGAGCGCTCGGTGCCGTCCCGGAGCTGTTCGCGCACCGAGGTCTTGGTGACGGTGCGCAGCGTGCCGTTGCAGGCGGTGCAGCGACTCCACGGGGCGAGCGGCGGGGCGAAGCGGGAGAGCACGTCGCGCAGTTGCTCGGCGGGGCGGTGGCTGTAGACGTAGGCGCCGGCCCACAGTTCGCGGCGGCGCAGCAGGCCGCGGTCGCGGGAGAGCATGACGCGTTGCTCGGCGGCGGAGCGGGCGGCCAGGGCGGCGTCGCCGATGTCCGGGTTCTCGTAGGCGGCGTCGACGCCGAGCAGGCGCAGTCGGCGGGCGAGGGTGCCGAGGTGGACGTCCAGCAGGAAGCGCGGCGGGGCGGGCGAGGGCTGCGGCCTGGTCACGGACTCGACGGAGACGTGCTCGGCGTCGGCCGGGACGTACGAGTCGGCGACGGGCCGTCCGTCCACCAGCAGGGCGCCGACCTCGGTGAGCGGGACGCCCAGCGACTCGACCACGTGGCCGAGGGTGGAGGTGCCGTCGGTGCGCAGCGAGGTGCGACCGGCCCGCCGGGGCGCGGAGACGAAGAGGTGCAGCTCAGGGGCGAAGTCGAACCAGATCTGGGGTCTGTCCACGCGGCCAGCATGCCAGCGCGCGGCGGGCGGGGGCCACCGTTTTCCGAGCGGCCTGGTTTCCAGGTGCCCCACTCTCCGGGTGCCCCACTCTCCGGGTGGCCCGCTTCTCCGGGTGCCCCGCTTCTCCGGCTACCCCCGCGACGCCGCGACCGCCGGGGCCGGTACGGTGCGGCGGTCGCTCGCCGCCCAGCGGGCGACCGGCCCCATCGCGTACCCGGCGGCGAGGAAGACCCCGCCGAGCACCAGCCAGCCCGCGAGGCCGCCGTCCAGCAGCAGCGTGGTGAGCAGCAGCGGCCCGAGGGTGCGGGCGACGGCCACGCCGGTGCCGAAGAAGCCCTGGTACTGGCCGATCCGCTCCGGTGGCGCGAGGTCGAAGCCGAGCTGCCAGGAGCCGGCCGACTGCCGCATCTCCCCGGCGACCTGCAGGACGGCCGCGGTCGTCAGCAGCGCTCCGACCGCCCAGACCGGGACGTCCAGCGCGGACAGCCCGCAGACCGCGCAGGAGGCGAGCAGCAGTACCCCGGCCGAGCGGACCGCCTTCACCGCCGAGTCCAGCCCGGTGACGCCGCGCGCCGCCCGGACCTGGAAGGCCAGCACCGCCACGGTGTTCAGCACGAACAGCGCCGAGCCGAGCCAGCCGATCCCGGCGGCGCGCTCGGCGATCCACAGCGGCAGCACCAGGCTGAGCAGCGGCATCCGCAGCAGCAGCACGGTGTTGACCAGGGTGACGGCGGCGTAGCGCCGGTCCCGCAGCACGGCCAGCCGCGGGCCGGTGCCCGACTCCGGTGCCGCGGGCGGGACTTCAGGTAGCCGACGGAGGACCAGCGCGCCGACCAGGAAGCCGATGGCGGTGACGGTGAAAGCGCCCAGGTAGGCGGTCCGGGTGCCGAGGGTGAGCGCGATGCCGCCGATGGCGGCTCCAACGGCCAAGCCGCCGTTGAGGGTTGACTGCAGGTGGGCGAGCAGTCCGGTCCGCTCGTCGCGCGGCACCAGGCCGGCGACCAAGGCCTGCCGGGCGGCGGTGAGCCCGGACTGCGCGGTGGCGTAGAGGCAGACGGCGAGCAGGAACAGCCCGTAGGAACGGATCACCAGGAAGCCGGCGACCACGACCACCGTGCCGAGCGCGAGCGTCACCGCCGTACGGCGCGGGCCCCGGCGGTCGGCGAGGTGGCCGAGCGGGACGCCGGCCAGCGAGCCGAGCGCCCAGGCGACGGCGAGGCCGGCGCCGAGGGCGGTGGCCGACATGCCGACGACCCGGGTGAAGTAGAGCGCGGAGCAGGTGTAGTACGCACCGTCGCCCACGGCGCTCGCCAACTGGGCTGCGGCGAGCGTCCGCTGAGGTCCGTCGGGCGGCAGCAGGGCAAACCGGGCGGCGCTGTGGTTCGACACGTCTCTCCTGTTCGGCACTTCTCTCCTGGCTGACTGACCGACCATCCGACGGACGGACTGTGGACTCACGAACTGACGGACGGGCCGACGGGCCGACGGGCGGCGCGCGGGCCCGGTGTTCGCAACCGTTGCCAGCGGGCCTCTGCGCCCTGGAACCCAGCCTAGTGAGCGAATGGACCGCCCAACAGGTCCAGTGATCTTTAACTTTCCTGGGCCACTTTCGTCCCCCGCCGCACCACCGGGCGAGCGGTGAACTCCCGTCCGACGGCACCCGGTTGATCCCTGCAGGCGCTTCGACCCCCAGCGCGACCGGTCCCGCCCGCGCGGCCGAAGCGCCGTCCGTACCCGCTCCGACTCCCCCGCCCGAATCGGACGAAGCACCTCCACCACCCGGCCGGAGGGCCAAGATTGGCCGTGTTGACCCGTCAGTAGTGCCCTCTTATGCTCAACGGCGTTCGCGATCCGGCACCGGGGCCAGGGCCGTCCGTGCCCGCCCGATCCGGCGCCGTATCGGCTCGAAGGGTTCCTCCCATCAGCACCTCCATCGCGCCCTCGGACTCCACCGGCCACGCGGACGCGGCAGCCGGACCGGCCGCCGCCGAGGCCACCGGCCGGCGCCGCTTCCTCACCTACCTGCTGGCCGCGCCGACCCTCACCGTCGCCGCCCGGCTCGGCCTGGACACCGCCGCTCCCGCCACCGCGCAGGCCGCCGTACGAGCCGCCGCCGCTACCCAGGACGCCTCCGCGCCGCCGCAGTTGCTCGGCCTTCCGGGCATTCCGGACGTCCTCGACCTCGGCCACGCGATGATCCTCGCCGGGCTGCCGACCTCGCACCTGCTGGTGCTCGAAATCACCCCCGCCGGGCGTGCCGCGCTCCACCTCCCCCGGCTGGAGGTCGGCCAGGGCCTGACCACCTCGATCGCCATGCTGGTCGCCGAGGAGCTCGACGCCAAGCTCGCCGACGTGGACGTCCCGCTCTCCGACGGCCGCCCCGAACTGCTCTTCAACCAGATGACCGGCGGCTCCAACTCGGTGCGCTCGCTGTACGACCCGGTGCGCGCCGCGGCCGCCGCCGCCCGCGCCCGGCTGGTGACCGCCGCGGCCAACCGCTGGAACGTTCCGGCGAACACCCTGCGCACCGCCGACTCCGCCGTCCTCGCCCCCGACGGCCGCCGCCTCGGCTACGGCGAACTCGCCGCCGACGCCGCCGCGGTGGCACTGCCCGCCGTGCCCGGCACGCCCAAGCCCGCCGACCAGCGGCACCTGGTCGGCAAGCCGACCGGCCGGATCGACGCCCGCGACATCGTCACCGGGCGCGCCAAGTACGCCGGGGACCTGCAGGTCCCGGGCGCCGTGCCGACCGTGGTCGCCCGCCCGACCACCATCAACGGCACCCTCAAGTCCCTGGACGCCTCGGCCGCCCGCACCATGCCCGGGGTGCTCGCCGTGGTGCAGATCCCCAGCGGCGTCGCCGTCCTCGCCGAGACCTTCGACCAGGCGCTCAAGGCCCGCGACGCCCTGCGCACCACCTGGAACCCGGGCCCGGTCGCGGACCTCTCTACCGCCGACATCCAGGCCCGACTGCGCGCCGCCCACGCGCCGTTCCTGCTCCCGCCGCTGCTCACCCAGTACCTGGACGCCGAGTTCGACTTCGCCTTCGTCAACCACGCGCCGATGGAGGTGCTGACCGCCGTCGCCGACGTGCGGCCGGGCCGCGCCGAACTGTGGTTCGCCGCGCAGAGCCCGATCACCGCCCAGCAGACCATCGCCGCCGAACTCGGCCTGCCGCAGCACACCGTCACCGTCCACGTCGTGCGCGGCGGCGGCTCCTTCGGGCGCCGGCTGTTCTTCGACGCCGCCCTGGAGGCCGCCCAGATCTCCAAGGCCGCCGGCCGCCCGGTCAAGCTGATGTGGACCCGCAACGACGACATGCGCCATGGCCGGATGCGCCCCGCCAGCCACCACCGGATCCGCGCCACCTACGGCCTCGGCCAGGTCCTCACCTGGGAGCACCGCGCCGCCACCGTCAGGACCGACCTCAGCCACGGCCTCGGCGAGGCGCTCACCGGGGCCGGTTTCAACCTGTCACTGGCCGGGCTCAGCCTCGCCCAGGCCTTCTTCCTGCTCACCGAGAAGAACCCGTACGACGTCGGCATCCCCACCCAGCTGCTCGCCGAACTGCCACTGGCCATGCACACCGGCAGCTGGCGCTCGGTCTACTCCGGCATGGTCCGGGTCGCCGACGAGATCACGATGGACGAACTCGCCCGCCGGATGGGACAGGACGAGCTCGCCTTCCGCCGTGCCCGACTGCGCGACGCCGCCGGGAAGGCGCTCCTGGACACCGTCGCCACGGCCGGCGACTGGGGCCGCGCGATGCCACCCGGCCAGGCCCAGGGCCTCGGCTACCACGACGAGAACGGCGGCCGGGCCGCCTACCTGGTCGAACTGGACGCCTCCGACCGGGCCGACCCCCGGGTCACCAAGGCGGTGATCGCCGCCGACGTCGGCCAGGTCATCAACCCCTGCGGCCTGGAAGCCCAGTTGACCGGCGCGCTGATCGACGGCATCTCGGTCATCCTGCAGGCCGGCAACCACATCGACAACGGCGCGGTACGGGAAGGAAGTTACGCCGACTTCCACTACGCCCGGCAGCGGAACACCCCGCCGGTGGTCGAGATCCACCTGATGCCGCCGAGCGGAGCCCCGGGCGGCGCGGGCGAGTTGGGCGTCCCGGCGGCCTCGGCCGCCGTCGCCAACGCCTACGCGCGCGCGACCGGCACCAGCCCGCGCTCCTTCCCGGTCAACTTCTGACCGCCGCCGACCGACCGACCCGAGGATCTCAACTCCCCATGCCCACCCACACCTTCGTCCTCAACGGGCGGACCGTCACCGTCGAGGCCCCGGACGACATGCCGCTGCTCTGGGTGCTGCGCGACAAGCTCGGCGTCACCGGCCCCAAGTACGGCTGCGGGGTGGGCGTCTGCCGGGCCTGCACCAGCCACCTCGACGGCCAGGAGTTCCAGCCCTGCACCCACGCCGTCAAGGACTGCGAGGGCCGCACCGTCACCACCATCGAGGGCCTGGCCGACGGCGACACCCTGCACCCGGTGCAGGAGGCCTGGATCGACTGCGACGTCGCCCAGTGCGGCTTCTGCCAGCCGGGCCAGATCATGACCGCGGTCGCCCTGCTGCGCCGCACGCCCGACCCGACGGACGCGGACATCGACCAGATCCAGAACATCTGCCGCTGCGGCAGCTACCCACGCATCCGCGAGGCGATCAAGCGTGTGGCAGCGGCCCGGCCGCCGCACTGACGCGGGTGTGCCCCGCCCGGACGGACGGGGCACACCGGGTCAGCGAGGATCAGCAGTGCGGAATGGTCGACTGGTGGAAGTTCCAGTTGCCGTCCGTGTACGCCCCGTACACGTAGGCCGTCTGGCCGTGGTAGCCGTAGCTGGTGGAGTACACGGTGGTCACCTGGTACCAGACGTCGCCCTGGTTGTTGATGTCCTCACCCGTGACCCAGCACGCCATGTCGACCGCGTCCCCGGACCACGAGTACGACCACAGGTCGCCGGCCACCTTGCCTGACCAGGAGTAGGGCGCCGAGTAGACGCCCACGCCGTGGTTGGTCGGGTGGTTGTTGAGGTAGTACCAGCCGACGGCGTTCGCGTCGCCTGCCGACAGACCGACCCCGGTCGCCGCCAGCGCCACCGCGGCCACGGCGGTCGCCCCGCGCCGCCCGATCTTCTTGAGGACGTTCTTCATGCCGATTCTCCTGTCCGGTCGAACCGCTTCGGTGCCGCCCCGTTGACCTCGACGGCGGAGCCAGCTGACCCGATCACCCCTGGTGTTCGGTACCGCCTGACAGGAACTGACAACAGCTGACACCGTCGGCCGGGCGGCCGAACAGGCCTTCTGACAGCCGACAACGCGAAGTGCCCCGTCCGGCGGGGCGGGGCACTTCCGGATCAGCGGGACGTCAGCACTGCGGGAACGCACCCTGATGGAACGCGAAGAGGCCGTCCACGTAGGGGCCGTAGACGTAGCCGGTCCCGAACCAGTAGCCGTAGGTGCCGGAGTACACGCCGGCCACGCGGTACCAGACCGGTCCCTGGTTGTTGATGTTCTCGCCCAGGATCCAGCAGACCGCGTCGACGGCGTCCTGGGACCCCGGGTACGAGTACAGGTCTCCCGTGACCTTCACCGACTTGGTGGTCGGCTGCGCGTAGACGCTCACCACGTGGCCGGTCGGGTGCGAGCCGAGGGTGTCCCACCCGGCGGCGGACGCGTCCCCCGCCGAGAGGCCGACCCCGCCGGCCGCCAGCGCCACCGCGGCCACGGCGGTCGCCCCGCGCCGCCCGATCCTGCCGAGCAGGCTCTTGACCATGTCAGTTCTCCCTTCCTGTCGAACCGTTGCGCCGCCCCCTTGACCTCGACGGCGGTGCCAGCTGACCCGACCGGCCGTGGTGTTCGATACGGGCCGCCGGGATCTGACAACAGCTGACACCGGTCGACGGGCGGCCGAACACGTCTTCTCCCCAATCGGAGTTGACGGATCAGTGAGCGCCGTCGTCACGCGCCGCTATGATCCGTACGCGACAAGCGAGCAGCGCCACCAAGGGATCTGACACCTGACAACAGGGGGGCGTCATGGCGGAGCACGAACAGGAGCCGCGACCCGGGCGAAGGGCACCGTCGCCCACCGCCGCCGAGAGCTTCGCAGGCGAGCTGCGCACCCTCCGGCTGGACGCGGGCCAGCCCTCGTTCCGCACCATGGCCAAGACGGCCGGCTCGATCTCGCACACCACGCTCTACGAGGCCGCCTGCGGCTCGCGACTTCCGTCCTGGGCCACCACCAGGGCCTTCGTCCAGGCCTGCGGCGGCAACGAGGAGGAGTGGCAGCGCCGTTGGAGCGCGGCGGTCAACGGTGAACCAGCCGCCACTCCCGTGCTCCCCACGCCGCCGGTCGCGCCGGTCGCGCCGGTCGCACAGGCCCCGCGACCCCGGCCGTCCGTTCCCCTGCCCGAACCGTCGCCGCCGTCGACATCGGCGGCCGGGCCGCACCCGAATCGCCGTCAGCTCTGGACCCACGCGCTCAGCCTGCTCCTCGGCCTGGTGCTCGGTGTCTTCGGCACGCTCGGCCTGCTCGCCGTCCGCGCGCCCGCCGCCCGGTCCGACGCCCACAGCTGTCCGACGGCCGACCCGGACACCCCGGCCCCCGCACCCGTTCCCGAGCCGCAACAGACGGCGGAGGGCGGCACCCCGAGCACCGCGGCACCGTCCTGGATCGCCCGTGCCGCCCACGACCAACAGAGCGCCTCCAGTACCGAAGTCGCGCTCCCCGTCCGCGTCCAGGTCGTCTCCGGAGACACCCTGGTCGTCTCGATGATGCTCACCGGCACCTGCCCCGGGCCGGTCAAGGTCACCGACAGTCACGGCGACCGCTTCCAGCTCCTCGGGGACGTGACCGACTCGCTGCGCCACCGGGTACTCGTCCTCGCCGCCTTCGACGCCTCCGCGCTGACCACCGCCGACTCGATCCGCGCCGACTACCCGCGCGCGGGCCAGTACCACGTCACCGTGGACGAGTTCCGGGGCGTCACCACCGTCCGGGCCGTCACCCGTGCCTCCGGCGACGCCGGTGGCACCACCTTCACCACCACCGCCAACGCCGTCACGTGCGATCCGGGCGACCTCCTGGTGAGCACGGTCGGCAGCAACACCGGCACCGCCCCCGAGTTCGACAGCGGCTGGACCACCCCGCCCGTCCTCCAGCTCTCGTCCTACCGCCTCACCACCGCCCACCGGATCGCGGCCGACGCGGACCACTGCATCGCCACCGGCCGGACCACCTCCCAGTGGGGCGTCGTCATGGCCGTCCTGCGCTGAACCGCGGCCCCCGGACGGAGTCCGTAAAGATGTGCACCCACTGCGACTCAGCGGCCGGGTGGATCCGGACGGTCACCACCGGCCTCCCGCCCAGCCCTCCCGCCGACGCGTCAGGTCGTCCGCCACGGTCACCCGGGAGTCCCACCCGCTCCGGGGTCGCGACCGAAGAAGGCGGCGAGCCGGTCGTACAGCGGGGCGTCCGCGGAAACGGCCACCTCCGGCCCGAAGGCGTGGTGGTCCGATTCCTCGCCGCGGTACTCGGGCTTGAGCACGCCGCGGGCCCAGGCGAGGGCCGAGGACGCGACCTGGTGGTCCAGGCCGTCGGCGGACTGACCAGTGGCATGCGCCAAGTCCCATGCGTGGACCGCGAATTCGGCGATCTGCTGATCCACCGGGAAGCGTGCCGGCACGGACCCTCCGCCGGGCAGCTCCACGGCCCCGGTGAGGTCGCCGGCCGACCGCCAGGCCTCGACCAGCTGCTCCGCGCCAGCCTCGAAGGCGTGCAGCCAGTCCTCCTCCACCCGCTCGAAGGACTGCGACCAGTCCGGGTGACCGCCCTCGGCCCGGATCGTGAACTGCCGCAGGTCGAACAGGAGATGGCTGATCAGGTCGCCGACGTCCCAGGAGCGGCAGGGCGTCGAGTGGCCGGCCAGCTCGACGCCGGTGCCGTCGATCAGCCCGGCGGTCTGCGCGAGGGCCCGGGCGAGCAGTTCGATCGGGTCGTCCGCTGCGGTCATGGCACACCTCTCGGTCGGGGCGCACGGGTCGTGCCGGGCGATCGTAAGCGCGAGCGCCGACAACCGCCCGGCGCGACACCGCCCCGACGAACGGTCAGGCCGCGAACCCGCCGTCCACCGCCAGTTCGGCGCCGGTGACGTACCGGCCGTCCTCGCCGACCAGGTAGGCGACGGCAGCCGCCACCTCCGCCGCCGTGCCGTAGCGGCCGAGCGCGGTGAAGCCGCGCTGGAAGGAGGCCGACTCGCCGTCGGCCGGGTTCATGTCGGTGTCGATGGGGCCCGGGTGGACCAGGTTGGCGGTGATTCCGCGCGGGCCGAGTTCCCTGGCCAACGCCTTGGTCAGACCGATCAGCGCGGCCTTGCTGGTCGCGTAGAGCGTGCCGCCGGAGAAGACGACGCGCTGCGCGATGCAGCTGCCGATGCTGACGATCCGTCCGCCGTCCGCCAGGTGGGCGGCTGCCGCCTGCGCGTACAGGTAGGGCGCCCGGACGTTCACCTCCAGCACCCGGTCGATCTCGTCCAGCGCCATCTCCTCGATCGGACCTCCGGCGCCGACGCCCGCGTTGTTCACCAGGATGTCCAGACGGCCGAACCGCTCGGCGACCGCCGCCACCGCGGCGCGCACCGCCTCCGGGTCGGCGCTGTCCGCCCGGACGGCCCAGCCGGTCCGCCCCATCGCGGTGATCTTCGCGACCACCTCCTCCGCGCGCTCGGCCCCGCCCTGGTAGGTCAGCGCCACATCGGCGCCGTCCTCGGCCAGCCGCAGCGCGACCGCCGCCCCGATCCCCCGGCTGCCACCGGTCACCAGAGCCACCCTGCCGTCGAGCGCCGCCGCACCGTTCATCGTCATATCTGCAGAACTCCTTGTTCCGGTCCGGGACATGACTCCATCCTCGACCGGACCACTCCTCGACTCCAGCGGTATTCAGACGTCGCGTTCAACTTTCAACTACGACTCCGCGCGCCCCCGGTCGTGCGACCCGACCGCCGGCTGCCCGCACGACCGTTCGGGTGCCCAGCCCGCGAGCGCCGCCGTCAGCGGCCGCAGCCGGGGCCCGGCCGCCGCGTCCGGCGACGGGGACGGCAGCGGGGCCAGCGGCCCGACCAGGTCGACACCGGTCAGCTCGACCTCCGCAGGCAGCAGCCGGGCCGCCTCCGCGAGCGCCCGGCCCTCCCCGCTGCACAGGTCCAACCAGGCGGGCGCCGCACCGCCGCGCTCCCGCAGCCAGGCCGCCGGGTCGAAGCCGAGCTCGCGGGCGTAGCTGTTCACGCCGCTGAGCCCGCGCTGTTGGCCACCACGGAGCCGGCGGTGAGCTCACTGCCGCTGATCAGTCGAACCATCATTCGACCCTACCGGCGCGGAAATCCGGCCCGGAACCGTGCGCGGAACCGGAACCGTGCGCGGGAACCGCGAACGCGTCGAGCGGCCGCCCCGCGCAGGGGTGGCCACTCGACGCGGATGCGACGAGGCGTCAGACGGTCAGGGTCTGACCCGGGAAGATCAGGTCCGGGTTGCCGCCGATGGTGCGGGCGTTCTTGCTGTACAGGCTGTCGGTGTCGACGCCGAACTTGGCGGCGATGTCGCTCAGCGTGTCACCGCTCCGGACGGTGTAGCTGCTACCGGAGGTGTTCCTCTCCGCGGCCGGAGCCGAGTGGACCGGCTTGGCCGACGGCCGGCCCTGCGCGGCCTTCGGCGCCTGCTGCTTCGCCTTGGGCGCGGCCGGCTGGGCGGCCCTCGGGGCCGCGACGGGCTTCGCGGCGCGCTTGGCGGGCTTCGCGGCGGGGGCGCTCGTCTCCGCCGAGATGTCGACGGCGGCCGGGGCGCCGCCCTTGCTCAGGCCCGCCTGCTTGGAGCAGACGGGCCAGGCGCCCGGCCCCTGCGAGGCGAGCACCTTCTCGGCGACGGAGATCTGCTGCGCCTTGGTCGCCTGGTTGGCCTGGGGGGCGTACGCGGTTCCGCCGTACGCGGCCCAGGTGGACGGGGTGAACTGCAGCCCGCCGTGGAAGCCGTTGCCGGTGCTGATGCTCCAGTTGCCGCCGCTCTCGCACTGGGCGACGGCGTCCCAGGCGGAGGAAGGCGCGGCGGAGGCCGAGGTGGCCGTGACGAGGCCGGCCACCGGCAGGGCCGCGGCGGCGGCACCCGCGACGACCGCCATCCGAACGCGGTTGCGCTTGGTGCTGACGGTGGTGTCGGTGGCAGCGGCGGTCTCGTGACGGGAAGTCATGAAAGTCCTCTCGACAAGCCCCGGGCGGGCAGCGGAAACCAGGCCCGGGACATGGGCCGGTCGGTCGCGCTTGCCTCACTCGACGGGCGGCCGCGCACGTGTCGGACGTGCCGTGCCGCCCCGGTCACCTCCGCTCGCCGACGGCCTGTTCGAGCCGGCCTGCTCGGCGGGCACCGCCCTAGCGCCGCGGGTCAGTCGGCGGGCAGTGCGTCGGGGTGAACCCGGGTGGCGCTCGTTGCGCCGCCAAGAAAGCTAGGGGCATGTCCGGGGCGCAGCAAGCAATTCTTGGTCGTCGCAGGTCAGTTGACTGTTACCGGCGGTATCGATCAAGAAACTGCGCCCAGGTTGACCGGGTTTGACCGCATTCTCGCGACCAAACGATCAATTCCCGTGCCCTCACTCACATCTGTCCAGCCGTGAACTCCGGCACACCATCCACCCACCGCGACCATGAACCGACGCACCGTCACCAATCAATCCGGAGTTCCCGATTCGGGAGGCCGGTCAGGTGGGATCCGCCACACCCATCACTCGACGCGCCCGCGCGAACGCACTCAGCTACGTCCGTCGAGCTCCGCGTCCCGCGCCAGCAGCGCCGCCTGCACCCGGTTCTCGCAGCCCAGCTTGGCCAGGATCCGGCTGACGTACGTCTTCACCGTCGCCTCGCTCATGTGGATCCGCGCCCCCGCGACCGCGTTCGACAGACCCTCGCCGAGCAGCGCCAACACCTCCAGTTCGCGCTCGGTGAGCACCTCCAGCCGGCGTTTGGCCCGCGCGCTGCGGGCCGCGGTCGAAGCACTGCGGCCGGAGGCCAGCGAGTCGACGATGTGCCGGGTGGCGGCCGGGGAGAGGAAGGCGTTGCCGCTGGCGGCCGCCCGGACGGCCTGGATCAGCTCGTTCGGCGCGGTGTCCTTGAGCAGGAATCCGGCGCCGCCCTCGGTCACGGCGCGCAGGACGTTCTCGCGCTCCCCGAAGGTGGTGAGGATGATCGCCTGTGCGCCGGGTGCGACCCTCCCCAGCTCCCCGAGCGCCGTCAGCCCGTCCATCACCGGCATCTGGATGTCCAGCAGCATCACGTCCACCCGGTGCGCACGGGCCAGCTCCAGCGCCTCCCGACCGTCGGCGGCCTCCGCAACCACCTCGATGTCGTCGGCCGAACCCAGGATCATCCTGATCCCGGCCCGGATGAGCGGCTCGTCGTCGGCGACGAGGACTCGGATCACTGCTGGTCATTCCCCTCGAACGATGATGCGACTGCGGCACCATCCTCACATCCCGGCCGTCCCGCACCCCGCCCGGGCCACCGGAGCCGGGCAGCGGCCGACCGGGGCGGTCAGTTCTTGCTGATGTACTCCACCTTGTCCACCAGCAGCCCGTCCTTGAAGCAGAAGCGCGCCACGTGGCTGTCCGACCAGGAGTCGTCCGGATCGCTCTTCGCCAGGGAGTACCAGCGGCAGTGCGAGCCCTCCGGACGGGCCGGCCCGTCGTGCTGGAAGTCGGAGGTGAAGAAGTCGTTGCCGGGCGGCAGCTGGCGCATCACCTCGGCCCTGGACTCACCAACCCGGACCTGGTCGTAGAGCGACTGCCGCACCGTCGAGTCACTGGTGCCCCGGACGAAGGCCATCACGCCCCAGATCGCCAGGCCCACGACGACCAGCGTGACCGCGCCCACCCCGGCCGCGCAGCCGATCGCCGGGCTGCGTCGCCCGCCTCCCGTCCCCTCCTCTGGGGGCAGGCCCTGGAACACCCAGTCCTCCTCCCCGACCAGGGCGGTGGCGCCGTCGGACTCCGCTCCCTCGTACGGGAGGACGGCCGCCAGCCGGAAGCCCTCCTCGGGCCTCGGCCCGGCGTGCACCATGCCGCCGACCAGCCGGGCGCGCTCCCGCAGCCCGGTCAGCCCCTGTCCGCCGCTGACCACCGACCCCGCGCCGGTGTGTGCGCCGACGGGCTCCGGCGCGCGGGGGTTGATGACCTCGACCACCAGCGCGTCCGGCTCGTACCGGAGTGCGACCGTGATCGGCGCGCCGGGGGCGTGCTTGTGCGCGTTGGTGAGCGCCTCCTGCACGATCCGGTACGCCGCGTTGTCGACCGCGGCCGCCAGTGGACGCCGCTCGCCCTCCGTCGAGTACGCCACCCGCGTCCCGGCCGCCCGGGAGGACTCCACCAGCCCCGCAATCCCGTCCACCCCGCCGCGGACCGGCGCCGCGCCCGGCGCCCCCGCCACCGGCGGCAGCGCCGTCGACTCGTCGTGCAGCACGCCGACCACCTCGCGCAGCTCGCGCATCGCCGCGACCGCCGCCTGCCGCAGCACACCGACCGCCTCCCGCTGCCGGTCGCTGAGCGTGCGGTCCACCTCCAGCGCGCCCGAGTGCACGGAGATCAGCGCGAGCTGGTGCCCCAGGCTGTCGTGCATGTCCTGGGCGATCCGGTGCCGCTCCCGCAGCCGTGCCTGGTGCACCACCATGACCCGCTCGCGGACCAGCTGGTCGTTGCGCTCGCGCAGCGCGTCCAGCAGTGCCCGGCGCTGCGCCCGGTAGCGGCCGTACAGCGCGGGCAGGACGGCGAAGACCAGGAATATGCCGAGCGACAGTCCGATGATCAGCTTGGACGCGCCCGAGGCCCCGTCCTTCAGCCTCCCGGTCACGATGAACAGCAGATAGCTCAGGACGAAGGAGCCCAGCAGCCGCCAGACCCGGCGGATCCGCGCCCCGGCGGCCCAGCCCGCGCAGACCAGCATCGGCAACGGCCCGACCGACCAGCCGGTGATGACCCCGGTCAGCACCAGCACGGTGGCCGGGAACCCCCGCCGCAGCACCCACAGCCCCGCGACGGCGAGCCCGAGGGGCAGCTCCAGGCCGGTGCGGCTGATCACCTCCAGCAGGCCGGCGAGCACGCCCATGAACAGGGCCAGCACGGCCTCGCCCACCACCCGCCGCCGGGGCCAGGGCCCCGGCAGCGCCGTCCGTGCCGCCTTCGACCAGGCCCGTGCGATCGTTTCCACCCGTCGAGGCTAACCGGGCGGCCACCGCGGCCGCGGTCACCCTTCGTCGCCCTCCGCACCGACGAAAGTCTCCGATCCGTACGCGGTCAGCAGCAGTGCCACGTCGTCCACCCGCCCGGTCGAGCCGACCTCGCGCAGCAGCCGCTCGGCCAGCTCCTCCAGTTCCTCCCCGGCCCGGCCGTGGTCCAGCGCGGCGCGCAGCCGTTCCACCCCCTCGTCGATGGCCAGCGCCGGGTCCTCCACCAGCCCGTCGGTGTAGAGGGCGAGCACCGAGCCGGGCCGCAGCCGCAGCTCGCTGACCGGGTACGAGGCCCCCTCGTCCACGCCCAGCAGCGCCCCGCCCGGCACGTACAGCGCCTCGGCCCGCCCGTCCGGATGGCGCAGCACGGGCGGCAGGTGCCCGGCGCGGGCGATCCGGACGGTGCCGTCGGCGGGGGTGATGCGGACCAGGCAGCAGCTGGCGAGCAGCCCCGGGCCGAGGTCCAGCAGCAGCCGGTTGGTACGGGCGAGCACCTGGTCGGGCGGCTCGCCGCCGCTGGCGAAGGCCCGGACGGCGCTGCGCAGCTGGCCCATCGCGGCGGCGGCGCCGACGCTGTGGCCCTCGACGTCGCCGATCACCAGCGTGAGGTCCGTGCCGGTGACGACGGCGTCGTACCAGTCACCGCCGATCTCCATGCCCTGGGTGCCGGGAAGGTAGCGGGCGGTGATCCCGATGCCGGGCACTTGCGGGAGCCGGTGCGGCAGCAGGGCCTGCTGCAGGCCGCGGGCCAGCGCGAACTCGGCGTCGTAGAGCCGGGCGCGCTCCAGGGCCTGGGCGATGAAGCCGCCGAGGCCGGTGAGCAGGCCGCGCTCCTCGACGGTGAAGGGGCGCGGGCGGTCGAAGCCGAGGATGCAGCTGCCGACCGGGCGACCGGAGGCTATCAGCGGCAGGAAGGCCCAGGCACCCATCTCGTCCAGGGCCAGGCCGGGGTAGGCGGCGGCGAGCTCGTGCACCGACTCGAAGAAGATCGGGGTGCTGGTGCTCAGCGTCTCGGCGCCGGGCACGAGGGCGTCCAGCGGAGTGCCCTCGAAGCCGTCCAGGAAGCCGTCGGGGTAGCCGGACTGGGAGACCAGGTGCAGCCGCTGCTCGCGCACGCCGTAGATGGCGAGCTCCTGGCCGCCGAAGGCCGGGAGGATCTCCTCGGCCACCGCCCGGCACACGTCGCGCACGGTGACCGCCTCGGTGAGCGCGCCGGCGAGCTGGAGCAGGTGATGGGTGCCGCCCACGCCGGTGGTGGCCGCGGACGGCGGCGGGGCGGCGGCCGGCTCGGCCGCACCCGGCGGGGCCTCGGCGGCCACCACCCGGCCGGTGACGCCTTGGCTGTCGGGGTAGAGCGAGAAGGCCAGCCAGCCGTCCGGCGGGCGGCCGGCCAGGAAGGCGGTGGGCTGCTGGGAGAGCAGGGCCGCGCGGTAGCGGTTCTCGTAGAAGGGGTCGGTGAGCCAGGGCAGCACCTCCCAGAGGTGGTGGCCGACCAACTGCTCCCGGCTCGCCCGCAGCAGCGGTTCAATGGCGCGGTTGGCGTAGGTGATCAGGCCGTCCGGATCGAGCGAGAAGACACCCTCGCGCAGCCGCTCGACGGCGGCCGCGGCGGCGGTGAGCGTCCGCACGTCCAGGACGGCGCCGACCAGGTGCGTCCGGCCGTCAACGATCGCGCCGGGCACCCAGGCCCACAGCTCCACCGGGTGCGGGTGGCCGTCCGGCCCGAGCACCCGTACCCGGGCGGCCCGCACCTCGCCGCGCTCCAGGGCGGTGCGCGCGGCGGCCCGGAACTCGGGCACGTCCCCGGGGGCGATCCGGCGGGCCAGGCAGCTCACCGTGCCGTCGAACTCGCCCGGTGCGAAGCCGAAGATCTCCCGGAACAGCGCGTCGGCGGCGAGCGCGCCGGTGGCCGGGTTCCAGTCAAACAGCCCGACCCGGGTGGTGGGCGCCGACGGCGGCGGCAGCTCCACCGCGGCGGCGTCCTCCGCCGGCTCGACCGGCTGCCCGAAAGCCGCCAACTCGGCTAGACCGGAGGCAAGTTGGGAGGCGATCGTGGCCAGCTCGCCGGCCGCCTGGTCCGGCACCCCCTCGTCCGAGGCCGGCCACAGCACGCTGAGCACCCCGAACCGCTCCCCGCCGTGCCCCACCGGCACGCAGGCAGACACGAAGTCGTACGGCAGGCCGACCGCCAGCTGCGGGAAGCGCCGCATGGTGTCCTCGGTGTCGGCCAGCGCGATGGTCCGGCCGGTCCGGAAGCAGACCGCCACCGGCAGCGGCCCGGCGACGGCGACCCGCCGGAACGGGCTCATGATCGACAGCGGCACCCCCGCCAGGGTCAGCAGCACCAGCGACCGGCGGTCGCGCGAGCGCAGGTACACCATCGCCCCGTATGCCCCGGTCGACCCGAGCACCCGCCGGACGGCCGCCGCCAGCAGCTCGTCCCGCTCGTGCATCACCGCGGGGGCCACTTCCGGACCCGCGCCCGAGGCCGCGTCCGGAACCGGTTCCGGCAGCGTTTCCGGGACCGCCTCGCGGGCCGGCTCGGCGGCCCCGCCGGTCGCATGCGGATGGCGCATGCTCCCTTGCTACGTCCGCCCCCGAACCGTGTCAAGGCGAGCCCCTGCGGCCCCGAGCTGTGGACCGTCCCCGGCGACGAGGACCTGCGCTGGTGCGCCGCCAACCAGGAGAGCTTCCTCGTCCCGGACGGCAAGGGCGGCGTGCGCGTGCTGGGCCCCGGCGGCGAGCCGCGCTGGACCCGGAGCCACCTCTACGCGGGCCACGACGACATCCTGCACGCCCTCCCGCTGAGCTGAGCAACGCCCGCGCCGAACAACTCCCTCGCCGAACAACCGGCGAAGCGGAAGGATGGCCCGATGCTGGTACGCCCGATCTCCCCCGACAAGCTGGCCGAACTGCTCGCCGACCGGATCGCCGCACTGCCCGGCGCCGGCGAGCGGTGGCTGCGGGTCGCCGTGGACGGCGCCGGGCCCGCCCACCCCGAGCTGCTCGCCGACGCCCTGGTGGAGCCGCTGCGGCTGCGCGGGCGCCCCGCGCTACGGGTGTCGGCGGCGGACTTCCTACGCCCGGCCTCGATCCGGCTGGAGTACGGCCACCACGACGCGGACGCCTTCCACGACCTCTGGCTGGACGACGGCGCCCTGCTGCGCGAGGTTCTGGACCCGCTGGAGCCGGGCGGCAGCGGCCGGGTGCTGCCCTCGCTGCGCGACCCGGTCACCGACCGCTCCACCCGCGCCCCGTACGCCCGGCTCCCGCCCGGCGGTGTGCTGGTGCTGGACGGCGCGCTGCTGCTGGGCCGCTGGCTGCCGCTGGAGCTGACCGTCCACCTCGCGCTCACCCCGGCCGCGCTGGCCCGCCGCACCCCCGCCGACCAGCAGTGGACGCTACCCGCCTTCGCCCGCTACGAGGCGGAGACCGGGCCCGCCGAGTCCGCCGACGTCACCATCCGGGTGGACGACCCGCGCCACCCCGCGCTGGTCGAGCGGCCGTAGGGCCTGACCGGCGGATTTCGTCCCGGACCCGGCAAGGATCCGCCGGTCAGGCCCTGCCCGCCGGGGCCGGGCCGCGCTGGCAGTAGGGGCACCAGAACACCATCCGGTCCCGCGGGGGATCACCCTGACGCCCCGACATGACCGGGGTGACGCAGCGCGGGCAGGGCCGTCCGGCCCGGCCGTAGACCCAGTGCTGGTAACCGGGCCGGATGTCTCCGGTGGTGATGTGGCCGGGGCGCAGCTTGTTGGCGTCCAGCATCTGCCGGGCGCGCTCCACCAGCCTGTCGGGGTGCGGGAGTTCGCCGACCGCGGTCCACGGCGTCACACCGGCCACGAAGCACAGCTCGTTGGCGTAGACGTTGCCGATCCCGGCCAGGTTGCGCTGGTCGAGCAGCGCCTCGGCGAGCGGGCGTCCCGGGTGGGCGAGCAGTCGGCGGACGGCCTCCACCGGATCCCAGTCGGGGCCGAGCAGGTCCGGGCCGAGGTGGCCCACGGCCCGATGCTCGTCGGTGGTGCGCAGCAGCTCGACGACGGGGAGCCGGTAGCCGACGGCGGTGCCCCGCTCGGTGTCGAGGACGGCGCGGATCTGCCAGGCGGGGCCGCCGGTCCAGCGCTCGCCGGGGCGGTAGACCTCCCAGCGGCCGTCCATCCGCAGGTGGGTGTGCAGGGTGAGGCCGCCTTCGAGGCGGGTGAGCAGGTGCTTGCCGCGCGGGCGGACCTCCAGCACCCGGCGGCCGGCGAGCGCGGCGGTGGCGTGCGCGGGCACCCGCAGCTCGGCGCCGGTCAGCAGCTGCCCGGCGAGGGCGTCGTGCAGCCGGGCCGCCACGCGGTAGATGGAGTCACCTTCTGGCATGACTCCATTGTGGTCCGCGTGACGGCCCGGCGGGGCCTCAGGCCCCGGGCGCTACTCCGACTCGGTCTAGTTAGGACTCGGCCTGGCCCGCGCGGACCACGACGACCGGGCAGGGCGCGTGCTCGGTGAGGTGGCGGCTGACCGAGCCGAGCAGCACGCCGGAGAAGCCGCCGAGGCCGCGGCTGCCGACGACCAGCAGTGCGGCGCCCTTGGCGGCCTGCAACAGGGCGCCGGCCGCGTTGCCGGGCATCACGCTCTTGCTGATCCGCACGCCGGGGTCGTCGCCGACCACCCTGGTGACGCTCTCGGAGAGCGTCTTGCCGGCGAGCTCCTCGGGGTTGTAGACCTCGGCCGGTACGCTCGTCCCGCCCCAGCCGTAGAAGGCGGGGTACTCCCAGGCGGCGACCGCGTTGATGCTCCCGCCGACGGCCTTGGCGTAGTCGATCGCCCAGCGCAGCGCCTGCTCCGAGGCGGGCGAGCCGTCCACACCGACGACGATCCGGGGGTTGGCACTCATGCCGTGTCTCCTTCGGTTGCTCCTGCTCGGCCCCAGTCCGCCAAACATAGATCAAATCGGACAAATGGTCGGCGTTTGCCACGCCGTGCGCGGCCGGACGCTGCTCTACCCCGACATCCGCTACCAACTCAACTGCGGTACATAGCCCACGAGTTAGCCATCCGCTGGACCTGCCCCGCCGTGAACTGGCTCATGCAGGAGTCGTAGCTGTAGTCCATGAAGTTGTGGATCGGGTCGAGTCCGGGGCCCGGGCAGGTGTGGCGACCCTCGGGGCAGCCGTAACCGGGGCTGCGCTCGGGCGGGGTGTCGTCCACGTAGTCGCCCGGGGGCAGGCAGCCGCCCTGGAAGGTGTGGAAGAGGCCGAGCCAGTGGCCGATCTCGTGGGTGGCGGTGTTGCCCTCGTTGTAGTGGGGGGCGGGGCCGCCGGGCAGCGAGTCGTCCAGGATCACCACGCCGTCGTCGATGGGGTTCGAGCGGTAGGCGTTGGGGAAGGTCGACCAGCCGAGCAGGGACTGCCCGAGGTGGGCGATGTAGAGGTTGAGGGTGCCCTGGTCGCCCTTGCGCAGGGTGGCCTTCATCGCCTGCTCGGCGGCGGAGCCGGGGGTCATGCCGGTGTACCAGCCGGCATTGTCGGTCCAGTCGGTGCCGGCCAGCTCGAAGTGGAACTGGGTGGCGGTGTTGCCCGCGCCCTGGCCGCCGTAGGTGGCGTTGAGGTGGGCGATCTGTGCGGCGACGACGCCTCCGTCGAGCCGTCCGGCGTCCCCGGCGTGGATCACGTGGACGTACACCGGGACGGTGGTCGGGACGGCGGTGAGCGGGACGTGGGTGGTGCCGAGCTTGGCGAGCCGGTCGTCCAGGTCCGCCTGCATCACCCGGGCCTGGGCGGCGCTGACGGCATTCGGGTCCTTCCCGGCCCGGCTGCCGACCGGCTTGCGGGCGGCGGCGTCGGTGCCGTCGCAGACCGCGGCGGCCGCGGCGTGGTGCGGGGCCGGGGCCGCGAGCTGGCTGAGTCCGGCGGCAGCGACCAGCGCGGCGGCGCAGGGGAACAGGCGGGGGGCACGCGAGCGCACCCGGGCAGTACGGCGCATCAGCGCTCCTGACGGGGAAGGAGGTGACGGGGTGTCGCCCGCGCCACGGGCCTGCCCGTCGGCGACCGGGCGCAGTGACCGACGAAGAGCCACCGGCGGTACCCGGCGCGGATTCGCCGAGACTACGACGCCGTGAAGTCGATCTCCCGCAGGGCACGCGCGGCGGCCCGGTCGACTACCACGGCCGACGCACAGCCGGCCGGCGGCCGCCCCGCCCCGAGCAGCAGTCGGCGCAGTCGGGCGGCGGCGCCGCGGTGCCGGGCGAAGGCGTAGTGCGAGACGCCGCGCCCGCGTCGCCGCTGGCCCGCCCGGGCCTCGGCCGGGTCGACGTCGAGCAGCAGCAGGTGTACCCGGCGGCCCTGCCGGGCTGCGGCGCGGGTGAGCCAGGCACGGACGAAGGGGAGCGTGCCGCAGTCGTGCACGGCGAGCGGTCCGCCGCCGAGGACGGCGCGGCGCAGCCGCCGGTAGTGGGCGAGCCGGGCGAGCGGGCGGTAGAGGGCGTACGGGAGGCGGCCGGGCAGCCGGGCCGCGTACTCCTCGCGGACCTGCTGGGAGTCGACCAGCGGGGCGCGGACGCTGCGGCGCATCAGGGTGCTCTTGCCGCTGCCGGGCAGTCCGGTGACCACCAGCAGGTCACCGGCGGGGTAGTGCAGGGCGGCCGGGCCGGGGCCGCGTAGTTCGTGCAGGCCGGCGCGGATGACCCGGCCGTCGGCGGTTCGGGGCGGCGGTACCCGCGGCACCGCCGCCCGCGCCGTTCGTGTTCCGGCCACCGGCCCTCCCCCCACCGTTTCCTGGTTCCTCCCCCAGGAGCATGGCGCATTCCCAAGAACGAGTAAAGGCCCGTGGTCAGGGCGGGTACGGAGGGCCGGTGCGGGTCAGGGCAAGCCCTAACCCAGCTGCGGGGCGACCCGGGAGGCGATCAGCTCCAGGTGGTCCAGGTCGTCCAGGTCGAGCATCTGGAGGTAGACCCGCTGGCCGCCGACCGCAGCGTACCGGCCGATCTTCTCCACGACCTCGTCCGGAGTGCCGGCCAGGCCGTTGTGCTTCAGCTCGTCCACCTCGCGGCCGATCGCGGCGGCCCGGCGGGCCACCTCGGCGCCGTCCCGGCCGACGCAGGCGACCAGGGCGTTGGAGTAGACCAGCTCGTCGGCCGAGCGCCCGGCCCGCTCGACGGCGTCCCGGACCCGGCCGAACTGGGCGGCGGTGTCCTCGGGCGAGGCGAACGGCAGGTTGAACTCGTCGGCGAAGCGGGCGGCCAGCGCCGGGGTGCGCTTCGGGCCGTGGCCGCCGACCAGCACCGGGATGCGCTCCTGGGCGGGCTTGGGCAGCGCGGGCGAGTCGGTGAGGGTGTAGTACTCGCCGGCGAAGTCGAAGGTGTCGCCGAGCTTGGTCTTCCAGAGCCCGGTGATGATCTCCAGCTGCTCCTCCAACCGCCCGAACTTCTCCTTGGGAAAGGGGATGCCGTAGGCGGCGTGCTCGGCCTCGTACCAGCCGGCGCCGAGGCCGAACTCGACCCGGCCGCCGCTCATCGCGTCCACCTGGGCGACCTGGATCGCGGTGACGCCCGGCAGCCGGAAGGTGGCTGCGGTCATCAGGGTGCCGAGGCGGATGCTGCGGGTGTCGCGGGCGAGGCCGGCCAGGGTGATCCAGGCGTCGGTGGGGCCGGGCAGGCCGTCGACGTCGCCCATCTTCAGGTAGTGGTCGGAGCGGAAGAAGGCGCTGAAGACTCCGAGGTCCTCGGCGGTGCGGGCGACCTTCAGGAGGGTGTCGTAGCTCGCGCCCTGCTGGGGCTCGGTGAAGATGCGGAGATCCATGCGGCCCATTCTGGTACAGACCACCCGGTTGTGAGCGCAGGGAACCGGCCATGCCACGGAACGTTCCGGAGGTGGCCAAGGTCTCAACACGGAACCGTCACGGGCCCGCTTCCCCGATCGGGGGTTCGCCTACCTTGGACGGATGTTCGCGACCCCCGACGAATCGTTCCGGCCCTCCCCCGACGGGCCGACCGGCTGCCCGCTGCCCGGCATCGTGGCCGCCTTCACGCGCCGGCTGGCCGAGTTCGCCTTCGAGCCCGGCTTCGTCGCGGCGGTGGACCAGCACGTGGCGATGCTGCGGGAGCTGCTGTACGCGCAGGGACCGGAGCTGGCGCCCCTGCGCCTGGACCGAGAGGAACTGGCGGACTACGCGCTGGGCTTCCTGGACGCGCTCGCCGAGATCGGCTGGCGGGAACCGGTGGGCTACGACTACGCCGTCACCCGGCTGACCGCGATCTGCTGGCTGGTGCGCGAGCAGGGCCTGCTGGAGGTCTGAGCCACCCGCCCTGACCGGGGTCGGTGCCCGGGGCCGGCGGACGGCCCGGACCAGTCTGGGGGCCGGGCCGGTCTGGGTGGTCGGCCGGACCGGGTTGGCCAGCGCGTCCTTGCGGCCGGCCTGGTAATCGGTGCCGCGCCCGGTTGTCCGGGATGGTTCCGTCGGGTGAACGCTCCGGCAGTCCGCACGCGTACAGTGGCGGTCCGGAGGAACGGGCCACGGAGCGGGGCGGTGTGACGGTGATCGGAAGCGGTACGGACAGCGGCACGGTCGGCGGTACCGCCGCGCACCGGGTGCTGCACTGGCGGGCGCGCCCCGCGGAGGTCCGGGCCGCCGTCCTCGTCCTGCACGGCGGTGAGGAGCACAACCTCGCCCGACCCCGCCGCCTCAACCTGCCGTTGCTGCGGATGCACGGCTTCCTGCGCTCGCTGAGCCGGGAGACCGCGGGCGCCGGGATCGCCGTCGGCACCGTTCGCTACCGCCACCGCGGCTGGAACGGCGAGCGCGCCGACGCCGCCCGGGACGCCCTGTCCGCCCTCGACGAGGCGGCCGCGCTGCTCGGGCCGGTGCCGACCGTCCTGATCGGCCACTCCATGGGCGGCCGCGCCGCCCTGCGGGCCGGCGGCCACCCCTCCGTCACCGGGCTGGTCGCCCTCGCCCCCTGGTGCCCCGCCGAGGACCCCTGCGACCACCTCGCCGGCCGCGACGTCCTGCTGCTGCACGGCGACCGCGACACCGTCACCCCGCCCGCCGACACCCACGCCTTCGCCGCCCGCAGCCGCGCCGCCGGTGCCCGCGTCTGCGGCTACACCGTCACCGGCAGCGGCCACGCCATGCTCCAGCGCATCCCCGACTGGCACCGGGCCACCACCCGGCTCGCCACCGCCCTGCTGGGCCTCCACCCCCTGCCGGCGGAGACGGCCTCGGCGCTGGCGCTGCCGCCCACCTCGCGGGAGGCGCTCACCCTGGCGCTGCCCCGGCAGCCGCGGGTGGCGCCGGAGCCGCCGGCGAACGTCTGAGACGGGACGGCGGTCAGTTCGGTGGGGTAGCCCGGCCGTAGGCGTCGGTGCGGTGGGCGCTTGCGCAGGGTGGGCGGCCCCGAACAGCTCACTGGGAGACGTCCCCCGTGGGCGGTGCGGGCAGGTGGCCGGCCAGCAGGGCGTGGCCGAGCGGGGTGGGGCGGTGGGTGACGGTGCGGCCGGCGCGGTCCTTGGCGGTGAGGCCGGAGTCGGCGAGGACGGTGGCGTGTTCGCTGGCGGAGGCCGTGGAGATGCCGAGCAGCGCGGCCAAGTCCTTGGTGGAGCAGGGCCCGTGGTCGGCGATCACCTCCAGGGCGGCGGCCCGGGTCTGGCCGAGCAGGGCTGTGAGGGTGCGGCTGGGGGTGGGTTCGGGTTCAGCGAGCAAGGGGCCGTTGATCCTGGCGGGGTAGAGGAGGACGGGCTGCAGCCCCGGGTCCTCGAAGCGGGCGATGACGGGGCGGCGGACGCCGAACACACAGGGCTGGAGCAGCAGTCCGCGCCCGTCCAGCCGCAGGTCGTGCCGGCAGCCGCCGACCAGTGGGAGGGTGAGCACCGGGCGGTGCCAGGAGAGCGCCGGGTGCAGGGAACGCAGCACCTGGTCCGGTTCGATGAGCCCGCCGCGGCGGCCGTGCTCGGTGGTGACGATGGTCTCGATCTGTCGCCGGTAGGGGTCGATCGCCCGGGTCTGGTACTCGGCGGTGACGTTGCCGAGCAGCTTCCTGGCCCGCCGGTCCCCCGCCGCCACTCCGCACGCGAAGGCGCTCAACTGCCGTTCCCCGCCCACCGATCGCAGGTGCTCGCGAAGCGGCTCCTCGGGCGCCTCGGCGGTGGCGCTCTCGGTGGCGCCCGGGTCGCGGCGGACGGTGAGGAACTCGGGGATGGCCGAGCGGGTGTAGAGGTCGAAGAGCAGCGCGGTGCGCGGGTTCCAGGACGCCCGCAGGCGGTCCCGCCAGGGCTTGAAGCGCGGATCGCGGTGCCCGCTGACCAGGGCGTGCACGCTCAGGGACAGCTCCATCGACATGTCCGGACGCGCGGCCACCCGCAGCCGCTCCAGGTCGTCCTTACCGAAGAAGATTCGCAGCACGAACGCGATCGTCACCCCGGAACCGCCCCGGCCGCAAGACCGTTCGGCGAGCACCGAATCGTTTGCGGGTGGCTCGGGGCCCGGCCAGGCTCGGAGGGGACGTCCGGGTGACGGACCGGACGCCCGCCGGGGACGGGCCCGGGGCGCGGGGGTGTGCCCCGGGCGCGCCGTCGCCACCGCCGGCGGGTTCGGCACCACGGACACCCTGGTGCGCGCCTTCCGCCGCCGGCTGGACACCACGCCGACGGACTACCGGCAGCGCTTCCGCACGGTCACACCCCCGGCAGCCGGACGGTGAACGACGTACGGCCGGGCCGGCTCGCCGCCGTCACCGTGCCACCGTGCGCCTGGACGACGGCGTGGACGATGGCCAGGCCGAGCCCGGTCGAGCCGGTGGCGCGCGAGCGGGCGCGGTCCCCCCGGACGAAGCGCTCGAAGACCCGGTCCAGCAGCTCCGGGGCGATCCCCGGGCCCTCGTCCGTGACGCACAACTCGACCTGATCCGCCGCCAGTTCGAGGCTCAGCTCGACCCCGGTACCGGGCGGGGTGTGGGTGCGGGCATTGGCCAGCAGATTGGCCACCACCTGGCTCAGCCGGTGCTCGTCCCCGGCCACCAGCACCGGTTCCTCGGGCAGGGCGAGGCGCCAGCGGTGCCCGGGACCGGCCGCGCGGGCGTCGGCGACGGCGTTGAGCGCGATCCGGGTGAGGTCCACCTCCGCCTCGGCCAGCGGACGCCCGGCGTCCAGGCGGGCGAGCAGCAGCAGGTCCTCGACGATCGCACCCATCCGCAGCGCCTCGGCGTCGATCCGCTCCAACGAGTGCCGTACCGGCGCGGGCACCTCCCCGGGATGGCGCAGCGCCAGCTCGGCGTGGCCGCGCACGGTCGCCACCGGGGTGCGCAGCTCATGGCTGGCATCGGCGGCGAAGGCGCGCAGCCGCTCCTCCACCGCGTGGCGGCGGGCCAGGGCGTCACCGACGTGCCCGAGCATCCGGTTGAGCGCCGCGCCGACCCGGCCGACCTCGGTGCGCGGGTCCGCGTCCGGCACCCGCTCGGCCAGCATCACGGCGCCGCTGGCGAGCGGCAGGGCGCTCACCCGCTCCGCCATGCCCACCACCCGCCGCAGCGGACGCAGCGACCAGCCGACCCAGACCGCCCCGGCGGCGCCGGCCGCGGCGACCGCGATCGCGAAGACGGTCAGCTCCAGGGTCTCCAGCCGTTCCACGGTGTCCTCGGCCGGGCGCAGCGGCAGCCCGCTGACCAGCACATCGCCGTCCCGCCCGGCCACCGCGCGGACCCGGTAGCGGCCCAGCGGCCGGCCGAGGTCCAGGGTGCCGGCCGGACCGCCGACCGGGAGAGCGGCCAGCGCGTGCTGCTGGGCGGGCGAGAAGGCGACCCGGTCATCCTCGTCGTCGGGGTTGTCGGCGTCGTCGGCGTCCCCGTCGACCACACCGGCGGCGGTGACACGGCCGTCCAGCAGCCGCACTCCCAGGGTGCCAGGGGTCTGGGCCCGGGTGTCGGGGCGGGCGCCGGTACCGGTGTGCTCCAGGCTCGCGGCGTAGCGGCCGCCGGTCTCGGCGAGCTGCTGGTCCAGGCGGTCGACCAGGAAGTGGCGCAGGGCGGCCGCGGTGGCGAGGCCGACGGCGGCGCACGTGACCACCAGCAGCACCAGCAGGCCGGCGATCAAGCGGGCGCGCAGGGTGCGGGGCAGCAGCTTCCGGGCGAGCTTCACTGCGCGGCCTTGATCAGATAGCCCGCGCCGCGCACGGTGTGGATCATCGGGCTACGGCCCGCGTCCAGCTTCTTGCGCAGATAGCTGATGTACAGCTCCACGATGTGCGCCTGCCCGCCGAAGTCGTACGACCAGACCGCGTCCAGGATCTGCGCCTTGCTGAGCACCTGCCGGGGATGGCGCATCAGGTGGGCGAGCAGCGCGTACTCGGTCGGGCTCAGCTCGACGGTCTCACCGCCCCGGGTCACCTCGCGGGCCCGGTCGTCCAGCACCAGGTCGCCGAGCACCAGCGCGTGCGCGGGCAGTTCGCGCGGCCCGGCGGGCGGGGCGGCGCGGCGCAGCAGCCCGCGCAGCCGGACCACCACCTCGGCCAGGCTGAACGGCTTGGTCACGTAGTCGTCGCCGCCTGCCGCGATGCCCGCGATCCGCTCCTCGACGGCGTCCCGGGCCGTGAGGAAGAGCACCCGCACCTCGGGTTGCTCGGCGTGCACACGGCGCAGCACCTCCAGGCCGTCGAGATCGGGCAGCATCATGTCCAGCACCACGGCGTGGGGTCGCCACCGGGTCGCCACCTCGACGGCCTCCAGGCCGGTGGTCGCGCCGCACGCCTGCCAGCCCTCGTAGCGGACGGCGCCGCAGACCACCTCCACCAGGTCCGGTTCGTCGTCGACTACCAGGACGCGCCAGTCCGGGCGGTCGGTGGCGGTGTCGTCCATGGGGCTCCTCGGCTCGGCTATGGGAAGACGTTCATTCTGGCCCGTCGCCATGAGAAACCCGTGAGATCGCGGAGAGTGGTTCGAATACCTTCACATCCGCTTTGACCTGCAGGGATGGCGTGCCGGTGGACCTCGGGGCCGCGTCTTTCAGAGGTGGTTCAGAGCTTGCGGTGCGATCGTGGACCGCCCCGGCGGGGCCGCGCCGCCGCCGGGAGTTGAGGAGGATCCCCGATGACCACTGCCACCGTACCGAAGTCCCGGCCGGGTGCCGCCGGCCCGCGCCACCGGGCGGCCCCGCACCCGCCGCTCGCGCTGCCGCCGCGCGCGGCGCTCGGCCTGATCGCCGCCGGGGCGCTCGGCGTGCTCGGGCTGTGGTGGATCAACACACCGGAGGTGGTCGGCGCGGCCGGCTGGCTGACCGGCGCCGGGCGGATCACCGGACTGCTCGCCGGGTACGCGGCGCCGGTGCTGCTCCTGCTGATGGCCCGGCTGCCGCCGGTGG
Source organism: Kitasatospora sp. NPDC001159 (assembly GCF_053598235.1). NCBI lineage: Bacteria > Bacillati > Actinomycetota > Actinomycetes > Kitasatosporales > Streptomycetaceae > Kitasatospora > Kitasatospora sp. NPDC001159. The sequence goes on along the minus strand of NZ_JBSFJV010000055.1, from coordinate 15,366 downwards.
AGCGCGGGGTCGGCGCCGACCGGCTGGCCCGCTGGCACGCCTTCGGCGGACGGTGGCTGGTGGCCCTGGTCTCGGTGCACCTGCTGACCGTCATCTGGGGCTACGCGCTCACCGACGGGCGCGGGCCGGTCGGCGAGGGCGTGGAGATCGTCTTCCACTACCCCGACATGCTCAAGGCGACCTTCGGCACCCTGCTGATGTTCGGCACCGGCGCCGTCTCCGCCCGGGCCGCCCGCCGCCGCCTCTCCTACGAGACCTGGTACTACCTGCACCTGGCGACCTACCTCGCGGTGGCGCTGGCCTTCGCGCACCAGCTGACCACCGGCGCCGACCTCGGCGGCGGGCCCGGCCAGGCCGCCTGGTACGCGCTCTACTTCGGGACGGCGGCGCTGGTCGGCTGGTACCGCCTGCTGCGGCCGTGGCTGCTCGACCGGCGACACGGGCTGCGGGTGGCCGAGGTGCGACCGGAGGGCCCCGGGGTGGTGTCCCTGTTCCTGTCCGGCCGACGGCTGGACGAGCTCCGGGCCGAGCCGGGCCAGTTCTTCCGCCTCCAGTTCCAGGCGCCCGGACTGCGCTGGGCCGCCAACCCGTACTCGCTGTCCGCGCCGCCGCACCCGGAGTTCCTGCGGTTCACGGTCAAGGACCTCGGCGGGCACAGCGCGGCGGTCGCCGGGCTGCGGCCGGGCACCCGGGTACGGGCCGAGGGGCCGTACGGGGCGTTCACCGGGCGGCAGCAGCGGCAGCGCAAGGTGCTGCTGCTCGGGGCGGGTGTCGGGATCACCCCGCTGCGGGCGCTGTTCGAGACGCTGCCGGGCCAGGTCACACTGGTCCAGCGGGCGCGGCACGCGCAGGACGTGCTGTTCCGCGCCGAGCTCGCCGACGTCGCCCGGCGGCGCGGCGGGGCGGTGCACGAGCTGCTCGGCTCCCGGGAGCAGGTCGGGGACCTCGGGGCGGCGCTCGGCCGGCTCGTGCCGGACCTGGCCGAGCACGAGGTCTACCTGTGCGGGCCCGAGGCCCTCGCCGAGGAGGCCGTACGCGCCCTGCGGGCCGCGGGCGTCCGGTCGGGACGCATCCACCACGAGTCCTTCGCCTTCTGAATCCGCTCACGTTCGTTCCTGAGGAGTTGTTCCGCTCATGCGTCGAGCCATCGTCACCAGTGCCGCCACCGCCGCCGGGGTGGTGCTGCTGCTCTCCCTCAAACCGCACCAGGCGACCGGGCCCGCACCGGTGATCAGCTCGGGGGCGGGTTCGTCCGGATCCGACTCCGGGTCCGCCTCCGCATCCGGTTCCGCATCCGGTTCCGGTTCCGGTTCCGGTTCCACCGGTACGTCTTCGGCCGCCCCCGCGCCGGCCCCCTCCGGTGGTGCCACCCGGAAGGTCAGCGGTGACACCGTGAACACCCGGTACGGCCCGGTGCAGGTTCAGGTCACGCTCGCCGGCAGCAGGATCACCGCCGTCGACGTGGTCAAGTACCCCAACGAGGAACGCCGGGACCGGGAGATCAACAGCAGCGCCCTGCCCGTGCTCAACCAGGAGACGATCTCCGCACAGAGCGCCCAGATCGACGTGGTCAGCGGCGCGACCTACACCAGCGACGGCTACGTCCGCTCGCTGCAGAGCGCGCTCGACCGGGCGAAGAGCTGAGGCCCGTTGCTGCGCCACGCCGAGCCCGTGATGGGCACCGTCTTCTCGATCGTCGTCCGCGACCCCGGCCCGGACACACCCGAGGTGCTGCGGCGGATCGTCGAGCGGCTGCACCGGATCGACGCGGTGTTCTCGACGTACCGGCCGCAGAGCGACATCAGCCGGCTCGGGCGCGGTGAACTGGACCTGGACGACTGCGATCCGGAGGTCCGTCCGGTGCTCGCGGCCTGCCGTGAGGTGGCGGCCCAGACGGACGGCTACTTCACCGAACGGCCCGGCGGGCGGCTCGACCCCAGCGGCTGGGTCAAGGGGTGGGCGGTCGAGGAGGCGGCCGCGCTGCTGCGCACCTCCGGCGCCCGGCAGTACTGCGTCAGCGGCGGCGGGGACGTGCAGACCTCCGGCGGACCGTGGCGGATCGGCGTCGCCGCCCCCCGGCAGCCGGGCCGGCTCGCCGCCGTGCTGAGCGGCAGCGACCTCGCGGTGGCCACCTCCGGCAATGCCGAACGCGGCGCCCACATCCTCGACCCGCACACCGGCCGCCCGGCGGACGGCCTCGCCTCGCTCACCCTGGTCGGCGCCCCGGGCACCGGCATCGCCCGTACCGACGCCTGGGCCACCGCGGCCTTCGCCATGGGCCCCGAGCGCGCGCTGGCGTGGGCCGCCCGGCGGCCGGGCGTCGAGGCGCTGGCCGTGCTGCCGGACGGGACGAAGCGCTGGACGCCCGGCCTGCCCGGGCACCTCCCGCCGTCCGGTCCGGCGGACTGGCAGCTCGCGGCACGTTGACATCGCCGTTCAACGACCGTTGAGGCCCTTCACACTCGCTCCTGCTGCGCCGCCCGCCAGGCCTCCCGCGCCACCAGCGGCGCCAGGTAGGACCAGCGCCGCGAACCGTCCGGACAGACCCCGCCCTCGACCAGCTCCGACAGCGCCCGGCGGGTGAACGGCACCCACACCGCCGTATCGTGCTCGAAAGTGCTGTGGCAGGCCTCGCGGCGCCGGTCGACCTCGACGGCGTCGAGCCGCGCCCGGACGGTGGCGACCAGCGTGTAGCAGGAGGCCGGCTCGCTCCAGCCCAGCCAGCCGATCACCGGCGGCCCGACGTCCTCCGGCAGCAGGCCCAACTCCTCCTCCAGCGCCCGGTTGGCGCGGGTGCGGCGGGGCATCATCGAGGAGAGCCTGCTGACGTGCGAGTTCGACACGGATCGAGGGAGCCATGGTGCAGCCGGCGACCCACCGGTGCCGCTGGTGGCGGCACGTCCTCCTGACCGGTCAGCGCCGGATCCGCCGGAACACCGCCACCAGGATCAGGGCGGTGAGCCCCAACAGGATGCCGGCCTCGACGAGTTGGATCGGCACCAGGTGATCGGCGGGGTGGTACTTGAGCCAGGAGGCGGTGGCCTCGTCGCACCGGTGCGTGAAGACGCACGCGTCGCCGTCGACGCGGCTGCCGTCGGCCATGACGACGCCGCGGTCGATCAGCCAGGCGTTGGTGGGCTGCGCGGCGCCCAGTCCGGTCGCCGCGTCCCTCAGCCCGGTCACCTCGTCCACCACGGGGTAGAAGGAGGGCCGGCCCCAGCGGATCAGGCCGTGGACGCCCGCGACCAGCGCGGCGGTGAGGAACATCGCGGGCAGCGTGCGGCGCACCAACTGGCCGATGAGCACACCCAGGGCCAGCGCGAACAGCGACCAGGCGACCGGCGCGATCCCGAGGGCCGGGTAGGTGAAGAACTGGAACGGCGGGTCGAAGGCGATCCGCCCGTGCACGATGTCCACCCACCACACCCAGCTCATCAGCGCGGCCAGCACACCGGAGAGGGCCAGCACGGCGGCACCGGGCACCGCGAGGCGGGCTGCCAACCAGCGCACCGGGCTGACGGACTGCGCGCGGATCAGCCGGATGGTGCCGCGCTCGTACTCCTGGGCCAGCAGCGGCGCGCCGATGAAGACGCCGATCAGCAGCGGGACGGCGGTGACGACGGGCTGGAGGACCTGGACGTACCAGAAGGTCGGCCGGTCGATCGGCGCGAGGAGGGCCCAGCACTGGGCACTGGACCAGGTCTCGGGGCTGTAGCAGCCGGTCCGCCGCAGCACGCCGACGGTGTGCTGGCTGCTGATGTGGATCCAGAGCAGGTTGGCCGCCGTCAGGACCAGCAGTGCAGCCAAGGTCCAGAGCAGCAAGCGGTTCTGACGAAACGACAGCCAGATCAGGCCGCGCAGCGCAGGGGCGGTGGGGCGGCGGCTCCCGGCTGCGGGGGCGGCGGATCGGTCGTCGGTCAGGACGTCCGTGCTCATGCGGCGACCCCCTCGTTGCGGTGCTCGTCGTTGCGGTCCTTGTTGCCGCGGCCCTTGTTGTCGCAGCCCTTGTCGCGGCGCTCGTCGTCGCGGGTGGCGTCCCGACCCAGGTCGGCCGGCGCGCGGAGGTAGCCGAGCAACAAGTCCTCCAGGCTGGGGCGTTCGCTCTCCCACGGGCCGTCCAGCGGTTCCCCGGTGCGCACCAGTGCGGTGGCCCGGCGCCCGCCGACCCGCTGCTCGACCACCAGCTCGGCCGGGAGGCCGGCCGCCTCGGCGGGGCCGGTGAGCAGCTGGTGCCCGTCCAGGATGTCGTCCAGGTCGCCGGCCAGTCGGATCCGCCCGCGCTCGACGAACAGCAGGTGGTCGATGACGCCGTCCAGCTCGGGGAGGATGTGCGAGGACACCACGATGGTGGTGCCGCGCTCGGCGGCGACCGACATCAGGGTGCCCATCAGCTGGTGCCGGGCGAGCGGGTCGAGGTCGGCCATCGGCTCGTCGAGCAGCAGCAGGTCGGGCAGCTTGCCGATTGCGAGTGCCAGGGAGACCCGGGTGCGCTGGCCGCCGGAGAGCGAGCGGATCCGCGCGCCGGGTTTCAACTCGCCCTGATCGACGATGCGTTGGGCCGTCTCCTCGTCCCAGACCGGGTTGAGCTCACGGCCCATCCGCAGGGTGTCGGCGACGGTCAGGCCCGGGTAGAGCGGCTTGTCCTGCGCCACGTAGGCGACCCGGGCACGCAGCCCGGGCGCCGCGGCGGGCTCCCCGAGAACCCGCACCTCGCCCTCGGTGGAGTCGAGTTGGCTGGCAGCGAGGGAGAGCAGGGTGCTCTTGCCCGCGCCGTTGGAACCCACCACGCCGCAGATCCGGCCCGCCGGGACGGTGAAGTCGCAGCCGCGCAGGGCCCAGCCGCCCCGGTACCGCCTGCCGAGGCCGACGGCCTCAAGCGCAGGCGTCATGGTCGTCGGGTCGTCGTCCACCCGGTTCCCCCAGAGTTTCTCAGTTCGGTGTTGCCGGGGAGACCCCGGTGTCAAAGCGCTGCTCCAGTACGGAGGCCATCAGCGCGGCGATGTCCTCGCGCTCCAGCCCGGCATCCCGGGCCCGGTCCACCCACCCGACCAGGTCCGCCCGCAGCGGCCCGTCGGCCGCCGCCTCCGGCCGGGCGAGCGAGCGCCGGACGAAGGTGCCGAGCCCCGGGCGGGGCTCGACCAGCCCCTCGCGTTCGAGTTCGCGGTAGGCCTTCAGCACGGTGTTGGGGTTGATCGCGGTCAGCTCGACCACCTCCCGGGCGGTCGGCAGCTTGTCCCCGGGCTGGAGCAGTCCGAGCCGCAGGGCCTGCTTGGTCTGCTGCACGATCTGCTGGTAGGTGGAGACGCCGCTGCGCCGCTCGATGCGGTACTCGATCACACCCGTTGCAGCCTTTCACTAGTTCAATAGTGGAATGGTGGCCCACTGCGGCGCACGGGTCAAGCCGGACCCGGGAGCGGTCAGGGGCGTTTCAGCAGGAGCAGGCCGTCCTGGTCGACCAGCCGCCGGTAGCCGAGGTCCTGGTAGGCCACCAGCATCCGGGCGGTGTCGGCGGCGGCGCACGGCGACTGGACGCTCGGGTCCTCCAGGTCGGCCACCACCCACTCGGGCGTCGGCACGGCCGGCACCTGGCACACCAGGGTGACCTCAGCCCGGCCGGTGAGCTGGGCCGCCAGTCGGTTGGAGGCGGCCACGGTGGCGCCGTCGGGTATCAGGCGCAGCACCGCCCGGGTCTCGGTGAGCCGGGGCGAGGTGCTCCAGGCCTCGGGCATCACCACCTCGTGCAGCGGATAGAGCGGCAGCGTCACCGCCGCCACCAGCACCGTGACACCGAGCCCGCGCCGGACGCGGCGGGCGTCGCAGCGGCGCAGCGCGTCGACCAGGGCGGCGAACACCATCGGCATCAGCACCGCGCTGTAGTGGTAACTCACGCCCCAGTGGTGCGGGTTGGTCGAGAACAGCCGCCAGGCCAGGGTGGGCACGCAGAGCAGGATCAGCGGCGAGCGCAGGCAGAGGAAGCCGCCGGTGGCGGCGAGCAGGAACAGCAGCAGCCACTTGAGCGGCGGCCACCCGAGCCGCAGGGACACCGTCCAGAGCGAGGGCTTCCCGCCGCCGTCCAGCTGCTGCCAGTAGTCGAAGGTCCCGCCCGGGTTGAACGACGGCAGCACCAGCAGCAGGGTGAGCGCGGCCGCGAGGACGCCGACGACGGCGAGGGCGAGCCCGAACAGCGCACCGCCCCGGCGCCGCCGGGCCTGCCAGGCGATCAGCAGGCCGACGGCGGCCACCGTCAGCCCCAGGTCCTCCTTGACCAGCACCAGCGGCAGCGACCAGAGCGCGGCGGCCAGCGGTCGGCGCCGTCCCAACGCGGTGGCGGCGAAGGCGAGCAACGGGACGGCGAACGCGATCTCGTGGAAGTCGTCGGCCGCCGCCCGGACGATCCCCCAGGAGACCCCGGTGGCGCAGCCGATCACCAGCGCCACCCGCGGCCCGGCCACCTCGTGCGCCCAGCGGGTGAGCGGGACGACGGCCAGCGCCATCAGCAGCGCCTGGGCGACCACGAGGGTGAGCGCGCTCGGGAAGACCCGGTAGACCGGGGCGAGCACGGCGATCAGCGGGTGGAAGTGGTCCCCCAGCAGGTGGTAGCCGGGCCCCTTGAGCGGCACGATCGGCGCCTGCCCGTGCGCGTACGCCCGCACCGCCTGCTCGAAGATGCCCAGGTCATAGGCCTTGGTGAGGCCGCGCCGGTGCCGGTTGACGGCGACGCAGGCGTACAGCGCGGCGAACCCCGCCGCCAGGCCCCAGGCCAGCACGGCGGGCCGGCGCCGGAGGGGCACCGCGCGCGGCAGCGGGCGGGACGGACGGAGTGGGGAGAGGGCCAGAGACATCAGCAAAGTACCCTTTCACTATTCGATTAGTGGAAGGGTGGTGCAACTCCGAGCCGCCGTCAAACCCGGTCCGCCGACGCCGACCGGGCCTTCGCCATGCCCCCCTGATCCGGTAACTCCCGTGAGGTACGGCGTGGTTGCCCGCGTCGAGTGATGCACGCGGGCAACCACGCCGCAGGGCGTTCAAGGGGGCTGACGGGCCTTACGGCAGGGTCACCCCGACCGTCGCAGCCCAGATGTTGTCGTTCGAGGCCGTGGGCGCGACGGCGCTGCCCCAGGCCAGCACCAGCCGGGTGGGCGTCATCGCGGAGAACCCGAAGGTGTCACCGGGCCACACCGTGCTGGTCCCGAAGTTCTGCGAGACCTGGACCGGGGCGGACAGCCACCCCTTCGTCGTCGAGAAGGTCCGCAGGTACTGGGCGTAGCCGCGCGGGTCGCTGCTCGACAGCCAGCCGACGTACGCGATCCCGGGCGGTCCGGCGACGACCTGCATGACGTGCGGGGCGTTCAGGGTGTCCGCGGGCACCTGTACCGGGGTGGACCAGGTCGCCCCGTGGTCCTGCGAGTACGACAGCCATCCGGTGTCGATGGTGGCGCCCTGGGTGTCCCAGGTCGCGTACAGCGTCCCGTCCGGGCCGAGCGCCTCGGCACCGTCGATCCACCACTCACCGTTGTTCATCGTCCCGGCGTCGGCGCCGATCCGCACCGGCTGCGACCAGGTCGCGCCGCCGTCGGTGGAGCGGGTCGCGTACGTGTAGGCGACGGTCAGGTTGTCGGTGGGGACGTTGGTCACGACGTAGCCCTGGTAGAGCACGTCGATCGAACCGTTCGGCTCGACCACGACGGGCGCGCTGTCGGCGCCGCTGTTCGGGTACCCGGGGCTGATGTGCGACATCGGGCTCCAGGTCCGGCCGCCGTCGGTGGACTTCTGCATCACCGCGTTGACGTCACCGGTGGCGAAGGCGCAACTGCCGCTCGGGGCGCAGATGAACGTCACCGCCGCCGCGCTCGGCCCGTAGTCCCAGGTCAGGTACAGCGTCCCGTCCGGACCCGCGGTGATGAAGTCCCGGTCGCCCCAGTTGTTGGCGTCCGGGGGGGACGACCTCGCTGACGGTCTTGAAGCTGGCGCCGTGGTCGGTGCTGACGTCGACGACGGGGTAGGTCAGGCCGGAGCGGGAGACCATGAAGGCCACGTAGACCGTGCCGTCCGGCGCGACGGTGATCGCCGGGTCCCAGCTGCGGCCGCCCTTCTGTCCGACGCTGCCCGGCAGCATGACCGCCGTGCCGAAGGTAGACCCGCCGTCCAGCGAGCCCGCGAATCCGATGCCCTTGCAGCCGATCCAGGTGTCGTAGACGGCGTTCACGGCCGGGTCGACGGCCTGGATGGTCTCGGCGTTCTGCCCCGTGCACGAGGCCGAGATGTTCACCGGGGTGCTGATCGCGTAGGACGCGGTCGGCCCGGCGGCGTGGTTCTGGTGCTCCGCCGGCTGGACGGGCTGGGCGGAGCTGCGGGTGTCGACCGGCGCTGCCTGCGCCGGTCCCACCGCGAGGGCGAGGGCGGTGACCCCGGCGCAGAGGCCGGCTATCAGGGATCTGAGCGTGGCGCGACGTGGACGTGCGTGCACGGCTGATCTCCTCCGGATGGAAGCGGGTTGAGGGTGGCGGGGCCGTCAGCACCGCCGTTGCCTCCGGCCCCCGGACGGGATTCCCACAACTGCCGCTTCCGAAGCCCCCGCCCCAAGACCTGCCGTCCGCCTCACCGTCCGGACGGAGGGGCTCCATCCGACGTCTCGGGCCGTCAGCGCGGGGCGATCTGACTGGTGATGGTCGGGTCGGTGATGGCGCTGTCGCGGGCCAGCAGCAGCGCCTTGCTGAGGATGACCGCCAGCATGTGGTCGCCCTCGAAGGGCAGTTTCGGCTGTCCGTCGGCCGGACCGTCGGAGCCGGGCACGACGCACAGATAGGTGTCGTTCGGCGACATCAGGATGTTGCCCGAGCCCAGGTGGATCCGGTACGTTCGCAGCTCGCCGCGGACCTCCAGGAAGCGGCCGTCCACCGTGCAGCGGTCCCCCACCGCGAGCCGGGGCAGCAGCCGGGCCAGCAACTCGCCGCGCTCACGGGCGCTCTGCGACAGCTCGCCGAAGCTGTACGACTGCCAGTAGTCGCGGTACCGGCCCTCCGGCCCGCCGTCCGACCAGGTCGGGTCGTTGCCGACGCTGGTCACGCCCACGAACAGGTCGACGTCGCGCAGCACCTCGCTCAGCACCAGCGGCGGCACCTCGGTGAGCGGCATCGGCTCGACGAGTTGGAGCCCGGGCCGCCTGACCGGACCGTACTGGCCGCTGCCCGCGTGGGTGAGGCTCTCCGGCGCGTCGATCGGGTAGAAGCGCACCTGGTCGGTGCCCAGATGGGCGAAGTTCGCCCCCCAGTCCGCATCCATTCCGTGCACCCGGAACTCGGCGCGCAGCCCCCACTCGGGCAGCAGCCGCTTCGGGGCGGCGAAGGAGTTGTCCACGGCGAGCTGCAGGTGACTGTGCCAGCCCCGGGCGGTGGCCAGGGCGTGGAACCGGTGCTGGCGCAGGACGTGCGCGGCGAAGCGGTTGGAGTACACCCGGGTGTGCTCCTCGGCGGCGGTGAGCAGGTACACCTCCCGATGCGCCTGCTTGAACGGCTGGACGACTCCATGGCGTTCCAGCACGGCGCGCCAGGCGAGCACGCTCTCGGGCGGGCAGGCGACCGGGTGCCACAGCTCGACCGAGGCGTCCACGGCGGGCGCGAGTTCGTCGCCGGTCGCGGTGCGCAGGGCGCCGTCCAGCCAGGCGCAGGCCGTGCCGTCCACGGTCCAGATCAGCCGGCGGGCCAGCGTGCCGACCAGCGGGTGGTCCAGCAGACGCTGCCGCCAGGGACCGTACCGCCAGCTGCGCCGCGCCAGGAACTGCCGGTCCAGCCGCTCGGACTGGGCGTTCAGCATCTTCTCCAGGTCCTTGACCGAGGCCTTGAACTCCTTGAGCTGATCGGCGTGTTCACGGCGCACCGCGGCGGGCGGGGTCTTCACCGCCCGGCCGGCCTCGTTGCACCAGGTCTGGCGGGCCCGGGAGCCCTCCACCACCAGCTCCACCCGGGCCTCGCCGAACCGCTCGACGCGCCCGCCGACCTCGGTCAACCCGTAGGAGGGGACGGCGAGTTCCTCGATCTCGATGCGGCTGAGACCGAGTGCGGCGGCCCGGTCCCGGAGCGCCTTGTCCAGCTCCTTGACGGTGCCCTTGTACGTCACCCGGGTGGTGAGGACGGCCAGTTGGGCGAGACCGTCCTCGCCGTCCAGACGGGCGAGGCAGTGCACGGCGGCGTTGGCGATCTTGGGCGCCTGGGGGCCGATGCCGGGTACCTTACGCAGCGCGCACTCGACCAGCCGGCCCAGCACCCGGGCGCTGTCGGGATGGGCCGGGGTCAGGGGCAGCAGCAGGGCGATCCCGCGCAGCGCGTCCAGGTTGTGCGGGTCGAGCTGATTGGCTCCCTCGCCGCTCGCGTCCGCGACCAGGTCGAGGTTGCGCGGGCGGCCGACCAGCGAGAGCCATGCGGTGATCCGCTCGCGGGCCCGCTCGGGGCCGATCGCGTCGATCAGCGCCCGCCCGGTCCGTTCCCAACGAGGGGTCGGCTTCGGGGACTTGATCCGGAGGGCGTGCTCGACCAGGGCCGCCCACGGCCCGCCGGTCTCCCCCGCCGGATCGAGCTCGTCGACGTCGGCCACGACCCGGTCGGCCCAGGCCTCGCCGGGGCTGAGCAGCGGCTCGGTCAGCGCGGCCGCGAGGTCGGTGACCACGCTGTGATGGGGCCGGATCGACAGGGCCGTCCGGCGGACGGCGGCGACCACCGCGCCGTCGACCGGTCGGCCCGCGGCGAGCTCGTCACTGATCAGTCGCTCGGCCTCGTGCAGTTCGGCGAGGTGCCACTGGCGGCCCAGCAGGTGCAGCCAGTCCTCGCGGAGCTCGCGGGCCGGCCCCTGCGGAAAGCCCCGGGAGACCGTCGCGGCCAGCCTGATCAGCGCGCTGCGCTTCTCCCGCACCTGGTCGGTCTCCGCGGGCCGCCAGGCCATCAGCATCGCCTGCACCAGGTCCGCCACCAGGGCGGCCCGGGTGTTGCGGTGCAGCTCCAGCAGCCGCTCGCGGGCGGACGCCACGCGCTCGGCGGACCAGTCGCCCCCGACGGCGGTGTCGACCTCCGTCAGCGCCCTGCCGATCGCGTCCACGTGCCCGGTGTCGAGCGCGTCGAGCAGCCGCCCGACGGCGGGGTCGAGAAGATCAGTCGTTGTCACTCAGCCACCTACCAGCGGAACAAGTTTCAGGAAGCACACCTCGGTGTCGGTGCGCAGGTCCAACTCGGCTTCCAGCTCCTCGACCTGACGGTCGCCGACGAGTACCAGGAACCCGTTGCGGCCGAACGCCTCGACCGCGCTCAGGAACTGGCGCTCGGGGTCGATCGCGTGGTCCGGCGCCCGCAGCCGGAACCCGTTCAGGGTCCGCTCGGCCTCGGTCGGCTGCACCAGACCGTGGAACACCTCGGAGCGGCCGGCGTTGTGCTCGGCCACCTCCTGGAGCACTCGGCGGCGGATCAGCTCGCGCAGCGTCAACCGCTCCTCGTCGACGGGCAGCCGCCAGGCGTCCCGCCGCAGCCCCGATGTCGTCTCATCGACGAAGGTCACTGTCGCCATGGAGCAGACCCTAGCCAGCGGCACCGACAGCCGGTCCGGCGGGACGGGTCCGGCGGCTGGCCGCCCCGTGCGGGGCTGTTCCCCACCCCGGCGAAACACCGTAGCGTGGCCGCATGAACACGCACGCGGACTCCCGGTACGACGCCGTGATCGTCGGCGGCGGGCACAACGGCCTGGTCGCCGCCGCCTACCTGGCCCGGGCCGGGCAGCGGGTGCTGGTCCTCGAACGGCTGCCCCGCGTCGGCGGAGCCGCGGTCTCCACCCAGGCCTTCCCCGGCGTGAACGCCCGTCTGTCGCGCTACTCCTACCTGGTCAGCCTGCTGCCGCGACAGGTGGTGCGGGACCTCGGGCTGCGGCTGGAGCTGCGGCGGCGCCGGATCGCCTCGTACACCCCTACCGTCCGGGACGGGAAGCCCACCGGCCTGCTGGTGGACGCCGCCGACCCCGGCCGCACCCGGGAGTCGTTCCGGGCACTGACCGGCGCCGACCGTGAGTGGCAGGCCTGGCAGCACTTCTACCGGATGACCGCGCAGGTCGCCGAGCGGGTGTTCCCGACGCTCACCGAACCGCTGCCCACCCGCGCCGAGCTGCGCCGCCGGGTCGGGGACGAGGCCGCCTGGACGAACCTGTTCGAGCGGCCGCTCGGCGAGACGATCGAACGCGACTTCACCGATGACCTGGTACGCGGCGTGGTCCTGACGGATGCGCTGATCGGCACCTTCACCCACGCCCACGACCCCTCGCTGCGGCAGAACCGCTGCTTCCTCTACCACGTGATCGGCAACGGGACGGGTGACTGGGACGTCCCGGTCGGTGGGATGGGCGCGGTGACGAACGCGCTGGCCGAGGCGGCGCTGGCGGCCGGCGCGGAGATCCGGACCGGCTGCGAGGTCACCGCCGTCGCCGCTGACGGCCGCGGCGACGCCGAAGTGTCGTACCGGCACCGCGACGGCGAGGCCACGGCAGCTGCACGCCGGGTCCTGGTGAACGCCGCGCCGGCCGCCCTGGCCCGGCTGCTGGGCGAGGACCCGGGGCCCGCGCCGGAGGGCGCCCAGCTGAAGGTCAACATGGTGCTGCGCCGCCTGCCGCGTCTGCGGGACACCGCCGCCGACCCGCGCGAGGCCTTCGCGGGCACCTTCCACATCGCCGAGGGCTACCGCCAGTTGGAGACCGCGTACACCGAGGCACTGGCCGACCGGATGCCCTCGGCGCCGCCGTCCGAGATCTACTGCCACACCCTGACCGACCCGTCGATCCTGGGCCCGGAGGCCGTCCGACAGGGGCTCCAGACGCTGACCCTGTTCGGCCTGCACATGCCCGCCCGGTTGTTCCGCGACCCGGCGGCCAAGGAACGCGCCCTGGCCGCCTGCCTGGCGCAGCTGGACGCGGTGCTGGCCGAGCCGATCGCCGACTGCCTGGCCACGGACTCCGACGGCCGGCCCTGCGTCGAGGCCAGGACACCGCCGGAGCTGGAGCGGGAGATCGGCCTACCGGGCGGCCACATCTTCCACCGCGACCTGTCCTTCCCGTTCGCCGCCGAGTCCGGCCCGTTCCGCACCGAGGACGCCGGCAGCGCCGCCGCCCGCTGGGGCGTGGCCACGGCCCACCCGAACGTCCTGCTGTGCGGCGCGGGCGCCGTCCGGGGCGGCGGGGTCAGCGGCATCCCTGGGCACAACGCGGCGCGGGCCGTCCTGGAGGACCCGGCCCGCTGACAGGACCGCCAGACGGTCACCCGCGGTCACCCACGGCGATCGACCGGTGGCCGGCCGGCCCGTGCAGGGGCCCGGCCACCGCAAGCCTGGCAGGTCACTCCCAGTAGCGGTTTACTGAGAGTGAGCAGGGCAGGAGGGAGGCCCTCCGATGGATTGTCCACACCCACCCGGGTTCCACACCGAGGTCCGTGAACGCTACATCGCCGCCGCGGCGGAGGTGACCCGCCTGCTGCGGGCCGTCCCCGAGGACCGCTGGACGGCACCCACGCCCTGCCGCGACTGGGACGTCCGCGCCCTGATGAACCACGTGGCCGCGCAACACCTCTGGGTCTGCCAGGCGGTGGCCGGCTACACCTTCGAGTCGATCGGCCGCCGCTTCGCGGGTGACGTCCTGGGGCGCAACCCCGTCGGTGTGTGGGCGATGGCCGCCGACACCGCGGTGCGTGCCCTCCACCGGCCCGGCGCCCCCGACCGCCTGGTGCACCTGCCGTCCGGGCTGCGCGATGTCGGCGGGTACGCCCGCGAGCTGACCGCCGAGACCGTCGTCCACGGCTGGGACCTCGCCCGGGCGCTCGGCGAAAGCAGCCGGATGCCGCCGGGCGCCGCCCGGTACGCACTCTCCGAGTTCGAGGGCTACCGCAACCTGGCCGACACTGGCCTGTTCGACCCCCCGCTCGTGACCGCCCCGGGCGCCGACGCCCAGGACCGGCTGCTGGCCCTCACCGGCCGCGACCCGTACTGGTCCGCCGAACGCATCTGAGGTCGAACGCATGTGAGGTCGAACGGCCGACCGTCCCCGCACGCCGGGCATGACCCGGGCGCGGGGACGGGGACGGAACCGGCGGGCCGTCAGGCGCGGGCCAGCTGCCAGCCGCCGAGGCCGTCGCAGGCGCCGGCGTTGTAGCTGGTGGAGCGGAAGCCGGGCGGGACCGGCGAGCCCGGGCAGGTCCACACGCCCGCGCGGGCGGTGTTGTGACGCCAGGAACCGGCGCCGTCGCAGCCCACGGTGGTGTGGCCGGTGATCACGTAGCCGGCCACCACCGGGGAGCCCGAGCACGTCCAGATCCCGTCGTGCGGGAGGCTGTGCTGCCAGCTGCCGATGCCGCCGCAACCGGCCCGGAAGTGGTTGCTGATGACGTACCCGGGCACGACCGGCGAGCCGGAACAGGTCCATATGCCGTCATGGACGAGGTTGTGGCGCCACGAGCCGATGCCCCCGCAGCCGGAGGTCATGTGGTCGGTGATCACGTAACCGGCGACCACCGGGGAGCCCGAGCAGGTCCAGATCCCGTCCTTCGCCGGCTGCTGGTACCAGGAGCCCCAGCCGCCGCAACCCTTGCTGTCGTGGTCCGTGATGACGTACCCGGCCGCGACCGGCTGCCCGGAGCACGCCCACTTGCCCGAGAAGCCCCACGCGGGCTTGGCCTCCGCCACGGACATGCCGGAGACCGTACCGCCCAGGACGACGGCCGCGACCAGCGCGAACGCCGCCGCGGCGGCCCCGATCCCCCGGCCGGTGACCACGGCCGTCGCGCGCTTTGCGCGCCTCCACAGTTGGCGAGCGATCATGTTCCACCTACTCCAGTCGAGTTGGAGATCAACAAGACTCCCGCCGCCGGGGTGTCCGGCGACGGGAGCGGGAGTCACCCTACGCGGAGACCAGGTGAGAATTTGGTGGAAATTCCATGAATACCGGGACGAGGGGTCACCTTGTCCGAAATTCGCCGTGACGGCCAGTCAGCCGGTGGCGGGCAGCCGGCTCCCGATCAGATCGGCGAGGCCCGCCACTCCTCGGCGGATCTGCCCCGATGTCACGACACCAACTACAAGCTGCAGTTGGCGCGCCGCTGCCGGAGCGTCGTGGAAGTTGAGCGCGCGCACCTGACGGTCAGCGCCGCGGCGTGCGGTGCGGGTGGCGGGCGTCCAGATCGGGAACGCCCCGCCAGGCGTGCAGCGCTTCCACCCTCGGCGCCGCCAGCCCCGTGCCCCTCGGCCCCGGTCGTCCGGCCGGCAGCCGGCCCGGCTAGGGTGCACGCCGGGGGGCCGGGGACGGACTGAGAACACGGGTGTGGCGTGCGGATACTCCTGCTGGGACCGTTGGAAC